>CAUZOD010000155.1:0-6963 GCA_963581115.1 Phycisphaerae bacterium
TCGTTGCCACCGCGTCCTGCACCGGGCATCTCGATCAGTTCACAATCCTTTTCGTTCTCGACGCGGAATACATAGGTAGTCCCACCGTCCTTGGCTGGTCCCTCGGCAATGTCATACAAGGGCGCCAGTATCGTTCCGTCTTCCAGGTACGCCGGTCTGGGAAATCCGTTGAGTCGATATGACCGGGGTATGCGCCATTGCTGACGGCTCCAAGTCTGACCACTGTCGTCCGACCACTGGATGTAAACCTTGTGACCGCCGACAACGATCATTCCTGAGTCCGGATCCGGGTGATTGACCACATTCAAACCCAAGCTTTCAGCTTCTTCACGTCGGTCCGATGACCACTGCTCGTAACTGACTCCCCCTGCCGTGAAGTAACGCCCGCTGGGCAAAATCCGCTCGAAACGATCGTGCCCCTCTCTTGTCGATGTCGCCGGCCAGTTCGACGGGATTGTCGGGTCGTCAGACTCCTGCCAGGACTCACCTTCGTCGTCGGAAACCAACGTGATGCGCTGGCCCAAGGCATAATGCTCGGGCCTCGGCGCCGACTGCACCACCACACTGATCCGGCCATCGGGTAATATGCTCGGCAGCGGCCAACCAGTATAGAAACTTTCTTTCTTGTAGACGCGGCCGTGTTTCATGACAATTTCTCCAAGTAAGTATGTCCCAACGGTACCAGAATATATGACCTCTGCATAAAGGGCTCCACTTGGAGGAACGAATTTGCCATGCTATAATTCAACTATGGAGATATAGTTGAACTGGCGAAACAGGAAAGCGGAGCTAAGAGAAACGTTCCAGGAAACTGGCTACGTCGCGATACCGCAGTTCCTCGAATTCGAAGAGGTTCAAAAGGTACGGCAGAACTTCAACCGGTTCGTCCACGAGGTGGTACCGACACTGCCGCGAGAAGAGGTCTACTACGAGGACCGTGGTGACCGCTCAACGATCAAACAGGTCCCTCGCCTCCAGGCGCACGACGAATACTTCCGCCAATGGCACGACCAGGGGCGATGTCGCGATCTGGCTGAAGTACTCCTTGATGCGCCCGTACTTCCCTGGAGCATGCAGTACTTCAACAAGCCGCCGGGAATCGGTGAGCCCACGCCCGCTCACCAGGATGGCTACTATTTCAAGCTCACGCCCTGTGAAGCTGTAACGATGTGGCTGGCGTTGGAAGATGTCGATGAAGAAAATGGATGCATCCGCTACATCAAGGGATCGAACCGTCGCGGCATGCGCCCGCATGGGAGCACCGACACGCTTGGATTCTCACAGGGAATTACTGATTATTGCGACACCGATACCGCAAATGAAGTTGTTCTGCCCGCAGGGCCCGGCGATCTGATTGTGCATCATGCCCTGACGATTCACCGGGCCGACGGGAATCGATCCGCAAAACGGACCCGGCAAGCATTGGGCTTTATCTACTTCGCCGAGCACGCCAAGGAAGACACCGAAGCCCAGCAGGCATATCAAGATCGCCTGGTCCAAGAGCAAATCAAGGCAGGAAAATTGTAGCGGAGCAGCTGGTCACCAGCTGCGATATACCGTGCATGTACAAATTTAGACGCCCCGTATTCGAAGTGCCGTCAGGTTTTTCGGAGCGGGTGCCGAACTCGAATACCATTTGATCTACCACGGCGGGTACAGGTTTCTAGCGGGATAGCTGCTGGGCAATGGTAGTCGCCACCGCGTCGGCCAAGATCTCAGACCCGCCGGGGGTCAGGTGTACTCCATCGGCCAGCAACTCACCAGCGCGAGGCTCCACTACTGCGTAGAGGTCGTTGATCCAGACCCCCCGATCACGCATGAGCTCTGCCGCAACGCCGTTGTACGCAATCACGTCGCTGTTGAAACGGTACTGCGCCCCAGGACCGACCGGAGTGGTTGATGCCCAGATCAGGCGGGCCCCTGTCCGTTCCAGGCGATCCAGCAGCAACCGCAAGTTCTTCCGGTACTGCTCCAGCGGCACCTGTGGCTTTCCCATTGGTGGAGGCAATGGCTCGCCGGACTCGTTAAGGTGGGTTAGATCATGGATGCCACAATTGAAGTGGATCACGTCCCATTGTCCCCGCCCCAGGTAACCCTCCAGTTCAGCCAAGGTCTGTTGCGTCGATCGGCAGTTGCGATGCGGACGGTGCACATTGGCTCGCCCCTCCAACCGCTGGCGAACACCCAGGGTATACCACATCGAGATCGAATCACCGATCAGCAAGACCCGAGGCAAATCAGGCACATCTTCGATCTGAACCAGTGTAAAATGTCCCTCGTGGGGATATGGCTTTGGCGCCGGAGTGCAGGCGGCCAAGGTAAGGCAACCGGCACCGAGTGATACTGCGATCGACAATATGTAAGATTCAGCTAGAGCCACCAGATGTCCCTCTCTTATGAAAGGAAAAATTTATTGTTCCGATCTCGCCAGAAAATTCTGCGGTCAGAAACCCGGTACCCTTTATCGTTATAGCATTTTTGCGTATCGACGTTGCAAAGTGCCATTGGTGACCTAGATGATTATCGATTCGCACGCCTATTGCTTTATGCCAATCGACTCTGCCGCCGGCTTCGCCAGTGTGGCTGAACACATGAAGTGGGTACAAGCCGCGGTTGCCGGGCACCATCAGCCAATCCTGCGGATTCCAGGTCGTACCACGACAGACGCCACGACACTGACACCCGATGACAAAAATGCCCTTGCATCACTGCCGGATCTTGATTTTCGGGCCGACCACCGCGAGGGTCGCGTGCTCTGGACAGTCGATGGCCAGCATCACACCAAGTACTGGTTTCCACCAAACCTGCGCAATCTGGAGTTTACGCCCCAGAGCCTGATCAGCGAAATGGACTACGCAGGTGTCAACTTGGCATTGCTGCACACTGACCCATCGCTAGGCCGCGACTTAGCCTATCTGGCGAAATGCGTACAGGAATATCCCAACCGCCTGCGCTGCATGGCCCCAGTCGACGAGTGGCGGATCGCCGAACAGACCGACGGCGTGATCCATGAGCTAAGACTCGCCATCACCAAACATGGCCTGCATGCAATCAAGTTCAACGCCGACCTGGCGTACATCAATTCCAAAGCACCCTGGGACGACGGCCCCTACCGGCCGTTCTGGGAAGCAGTTGAATCTCTAAACGTGCCGGTATTCTTTACCTTGGGTATGGGCCGCTCGAATGCCCCTGTGCCAACCGGATATCTCCAAGAACAGGCGGTTCTGACACGTTGGATGGAACGCTACCCAAACACGATATGTAGCCTGACCCACGGTTTTCCATGGCGGTGCTTGCTGCAGGATGGCCGGATCATGTTCCCTGATGCGATCTGGCAGCCATTTGAAAACCCCAACTGTCACCTGGAAGTTTGCCTGCCCGTGCGACTGGGTGACCTGTTCGATTTTCCCTACCGTGATCTGTGGCCTGTCCTGGAACAGATGGTCGAACGTATCGGTGCCACACAGCTCCTTTGGGGCACCGACATGCCGTTCCAGAACCGGTTCTGCACTTACCGCCAGTCCCGCGATTGGATCGAGAAATATTGCACGTTTCTCAGTGACGAAGACCGCCGGCAGATCATGGGCAAAACCGCTGCACGCGTACTTGCCAAAACGTTGGATGGCGAGACTGGTACAACGGGGGATCTGGCATCGGGCTGACCATGATGCCGGTTTGATCTATCAAGATCAGCCAGAGGTACCCGGGAAGTCTCTGGCAACTCTCGTGCGCAGGGCATCCGGATCATTGGGCATGATGTAGACATTCCATCGCCATCGCTGCTGATCTGGGGGCGCATCTTCGGACGCCCATTGGGAGTAGTTGTGAATGCACGGTGCCCAGGCCTGGGCCATTGCATCGGATGTATCGCTACCGATCGCAACGAGGTGCTGTTTGTCCCGTGAGACCACCCCGATGATCGGAACCGTGAAGCTTCCGGCACGATACCTTTCTATCCAAGGCGGGTTGTTCCGGGGATCGTCATCCGAGGCTCCATATCGTTTGTCAATCTTGCCGCGAGGCATGGTATCAAGAAACGTTTGCCCTTTTTCGGTAAAAATAAAGCTCCGCCCGATGAACTCCGGAAACGGGTCGGGATACGAGTGAAAACACCCCCGTGCCCGCTCGAAGGACAGGCACATATTCAGGGCGGGCAGTTTTGTCGGCAATTGCTTTTCGCCATCCATGGCTGGGTCGAGTTCGACCCGAAGCTCGAACCGCACCTTGCCCGGCTCGGGAGTCAGTTTGCTCACCAGAATGACATGCGGTTGCTTGCCCATACGATGCGAAAACTCCAGGACTCCACCTTCCAGCACGCGTGATCCAAGCAAATCGAGCCCATAGGGTTGCTCGTAGTAAATGTCGAATGCATTGTGTACTCTGCCCCATTGCAGTGGAATCTGTGGCATCTGTACCCAGACGTAGCACGCCGTTCCCTTACCGCTGAACGGCGCATGATCTTCCTGGCGTATACCGATTCTGGGTAAAGGCAGGTCGGCATACGACTCTATATGGCTGTCCGCTATGACATGCGGCTCCTCTGCTTTGCAAATCGTAACAAAAGGCACCAAAGTTGTAGCGAGGCCCAATACGCCGCACAAAATGCAAAAAGAAATCTGCAATAGGCTGGGCCACATGAACGTCTCCGTATGATTCAATTAATGTCAAACTCCCAAGCCCTCAATGCTTCGCATACGCGGCATCGACCTTCTCGAATGCGGCAACTATGTCGCTGATATCTTGATCCGTCAGATTCTCGTGAAAATCCATCTTGCACAGCCGACTGTCCATCGCTTCAAAATTGGGCATTGGCATGGGCATATCGGGATCACCCTTGTACTGCGGTGCGGTCCACGGGTATCCGCTGTTACCAAAGACTGCTCGATTCTGCATCCAAGTCCACTCCGGCATCGGGCGCACATAACTGGTGCCGAAAGGTAGCCCTTCTGCAATCAAGGCATCGGCAAACCGCTGTTTGCTGACCGTGATCTGATCGGGGTCCAAGTTGAATACAAGGAACCAGAACACACTTTCGCAACCGGCTGGATCACCCACCATCTTGATAGACCTGCACCGAGCCGCTACCTGTTGCTCGATCGCCTTGGAGACCCGGCGACGGCCTTCGATGATCTGGGGCAGTTTCTTCAACTGGGCAATACCCACCGCTGCCGATAGATCATTGGAATTTAGGTTTAAAGAAGCCACCAGGTTAGTTACCGGCGCATTGGTGGCAAAACCCTGAACAGTGGTGGCCACGCCTTCAAGCCCCAAGGGTTTGCCACGATCCGAAGCCCTGCGAGCTCGCCAGATGAGATCTTCATCTTTGGTAAAGACGACCCCACCCTGCGCCGCCGTGGCGTGGTGCTTGATGCTCATCGTTGAAAATGCCGCAATATCCCCGATTGTTCCGACCGGTCGACCCTTGTACCGCGATCCGTGGGACTGCGAACAATCCTCAAGTACTGGGATACCCTTGGCCCGAGCCAACTCCATAATCGGATCCAAGTCCACGGGAATGCCCGCGATATGGGCCACAACGATCGCGCGCGTATGCTCAGTGATCCGGGCCTCAATCTGCTCTGGCCCGGTGTTGTAGGAATGGGTGTTCGTATCGGGAAATACAGGAATACAGTTCATCAGGGCTACTGGCATTACCCCGCCAGCATCGGTGATCGGCGGTACGATAACCTCGGTAAAAGGCGGGATCTCCAGAGCGCGAAGTGCCGCGTAGATCGCCGTGCTCCCGGAATTAACGCCGTCACAAAAACCGCCCCCAAGAAAGTCTGCGAACTGTTCGCCATAGGCTTCTTCTTCCGGTCCGTTGTAACCGATGGCCTCACCGGTCTCGATCGACCTATCGAACAATGCCATCGCCGCTTGTTTTTCTTCTTCCCCAAATAGGTGCCGGGAAGGGAAAGACCGATCAAAAGCCTTGGGGCCGCCATCGATCGCCAGTTCACCAATAACCTGCTGACTCATGTTTGACTCCTTCACAGGTGAACGCCGCAGACCAGACATTGATACCAAAATTCCAACTGATCGCAATACCGCAGGATACAACCTGCATATTCTATGCGGCCGGGCACCCCTGACAATCGCCTGTTGGCCGATCAGCCGTGCCAAGATCTACCCCAATTGTTTGGGATCAGCCGCTGCGAACCTCTCGCTGGCGGTCTTGGCCGGTCAAAGGCAACTCGGCCCAAGCTGCGCCATGATCATGGGAGACGTGCAAGGCCACAATCGCCTCAAAAGTGCGCATGGCATCGTCCACGGGAATCGCCTGTGGACCGCCTTCGTCAAGAGATTTGACGATATCAGCCACAGCCCCGTGCATGAACGTGGTCTTGTTGTCCCGAACGATGGGCCAGTGGTCACTCTGGCCATCGGTCATTGTCAACTGTATGCCGTCAGCCCCCAGCACGGCCCGCCCCTTGGTTCCATTGATCGCGATGTGAAACGGTACCACACCATAATCCGCCGCGTCCACCAGAATGATCAATCCTCCCTCCATCCGGAGCATGCCCCAACCACCGGGATCTTGGAAATCATCGCCACGACAATCAGGCCGACCGCTCAGATCCAAGTGACCCGACACTGCCTCCACCTGACGACCGGTCAGCATCCGAATGCCATCGATCGTATGCGTACCCACGTTGCCCAATCGGCCACCACCCCATTGGATCAGGCCGGAAGTCAGATCCCCAAGTTCACCCGCGGCAATCAGGTCCCGAAGACGCTGGTAGTTGGGATCGAAGCGGCGTTGGTGGTTCACCTGAAGCAGCACCCCGTGCTCTTGGCAGGCCAGAACCAGTTGATCGGCATCGGCAAGAGTCGTGGTGATAGGCTTCTCACAGTAGATCGCCTTTGCCCCCGCTTCGGCACAAGCGATGGCGTTCTCCGCGTGAGCCGGTGAGGAAGAGGCGACGCTGACGATGTCCAGTTGCTCCTCGGCGAGCATCTGAC
>CAUZOD010000156.1:0-6907 GCA_963581115.1 Phycisphaerae bacterium
AACCGGGACCGAGAGGTTCACTGCAACGAGGATAGCTGCGACACGCCGCCACGCCCTGATGGTGGACCGGGCCATCAAGGCCCTGGAAACCGAGGAGCAACCCAACGCCTCGATGCTGCGAACTTGCCTGGAGGTTATGAAGGCCAACGATGTGAATGCTCTGGAGGAAGAAGAACCATCAACCCGGGAATTCCTTGGCCGGGATCAAGCTGCCTTTTGATGCCGAGGGCAACCGGGTAAACTGAGCAATCAATTCAGAATCGGTGAATTCATTTCACTCCTTCTCAGGAACATTCGCCCCATGGCGGCACGGTGATTTCTTTGATGGTTTGCAAGTGTCTGCTTGACCATGTACAAAGTCGTCACCATATGTAAGTAGCTGATCAACTGTTTGGATTTAAGATCCTCCGTGAAGATATGATAACTTTTTGAAAAGGAGCCGGAAGATGAGAACCGGTGGATTGTTAAAGGTGGTTGCATTCGTAATCCTGCTAGAAGGTTCAGTTTCAGTTGTCATCGCAGATCAGTCGCTTGTGCTTCATTATCGCTTTGATCAGGATCAAGGCACGAAAGTTGTCGATCACTCAAGTTACAAGAATGACGGATTGAATACGAACGGTCAATTCATGGAAGAGGTGCGTGGCCATCATGGTGTAATGCGTTTTGATGGAGAGAAGTCTGTGATCGAGGCCACCGGCGACTCTCTTCAACTGAAGGGTGATTTCACATGCGCACTGTGGGTTCGCTTGAATGACATTGAGAAGCACACCAATTGCATCATATTTAGAACTTCGCAATATAACTTTTCCTTAGCAGGGTATGTCAATCTCGGCCTTATAGGTTATTCGAAGACGTCAGAAGGCGACAACATCACCATGGAGTGGCCGGTGGATCGGGACATTTTGGGGACCGACTGGTCGCACATTACGGTGGTCGTTGCATACCCCCGGGTGCGGTTTTATAGAAACGGCCAGTTGATCCGGGACGCCTGGATGCCGTTTTCCATGGAAAGTTCGATAGAAAATGGAAAGACGATACGTTTCGGTTCAGATGGCCGGTTCTATGGATTCGTCGACCTGGACGAAGCCATGTTCTTCAACCGGGCGCTGAGTCCTCGGGAGGTCAGTGCCCTGGCCATGGGGGCGGATGTCGCGGGTCTTCCCACGGATCCCCATGCGGAAATCCTGATGGAGCCGTTCTGGTACGAAGAAGACAGACTGACCATCCGGTTCAGCGCGTATCACCAAGTCAACGTACAGGGGCAAGACTACCAGGCCAAAATCACGCTGACGACCCCGGATGGAAAAGAAAGCAGCGTTGAGGTTCCATGTACCCCTTCTCGCGCAGCGGGTACTGCGCGTGCGGTGGCGGCCGCGGACTTTTCGCTCAAAGATTTCGCCAACAAAGCGTTCCGCGCGCGAGTTGAAGTGCATGCGGCCGACGGCAAGGTCGTGGATTCAGTAGAAAAGGATTTCCTACTCGAAAAACCAAAGTGGGTTCACAATCGCAAGGGTCTTACGGATGTGGTGCCTAAGCCCTGGACGCCGGTCGAAGTCAAAGAGACGGCGCAAGGTTCGGATATTCTGGTGTGGGGCCGCCGCTACCGCGTGGCAGATACCCCATTCTTCGCCGCGGTGGAATCCAAACGTGCTGCCATGTTAGCCAAGCCGATGACGGTTAATGCCATGGCAAAGCCCATTGGGGATGGCGTTGTCGGCGCCGACACGCGCCTTCACCCGGTTCAGTGGATCCATGAGAAGACGGAATGGGCACGGGCTGACAACATTGCCGCAACTTTTGTACAAACCTTTTCCGCCGAGGGAATGGTCTTGGAGATTACCGGTCACACCGAGTACGACGGGTTTGTCCGTTTCGACTGCAAGATCAAGGCAAGGCAGAACACGGAGCTCTCTCAATTTTTCGTCGAGATACCGGTAGTACCCGAACGTGCTCTATATGCATACGCGCACAATGTCAGACCTCCGGACAAAATCGATGTCAATGGCACCATGCGAACTGACTACAGCCACATGAATCAGTCAGGTCTTTTCAAGGAGGACATGGCCTTCCCCTTCACGTGCGAAGCCTCCCTGGCTGACGACGAGCGCATGTTGGTCTGGCAAGCGGAAAGCCCAGAGGGGTGGAACAACCAGGATGAAAAGAAAGCCATTGAATTCCTCAAGGAGGCAACTGCCCATACGTTACGAATTCGTTTTATTGACCAAGTGACCGTCCTACAGGAGGGTGACGAGCGGACGCTCACGTTTGCACTTCTGGCTACACCAACCAAGCCGATGACACAATCGGCCTGGGACATACGGATTGCTCGCAGCGAGCCCATGGTCTACGACTTCAGTTGGCCAGACCGTACGTTCGAAGGAAAACCGGCGTTAGATCATGTCGCTGAGATGGGAATTCGCGGCATCGTAATGATGGGCGGTGGTAGTTTCTGGCCCCATCCCCTGCCTTTGGGAAATGAGTGGTGGTCCCAGCAAATCAAACGAAATGTTCAGGCGATACACGACCGTGGCCTGAAAACATGGACCTACATGATTCATGTGAGGTCTTCTCTGGCCACCCCGGAGTTCGAATTCAATGGCGCGCATATGGCGAAGGCCCCCTTTAAGCCGTACGCGACTCCCAGTGGCCGTCGTAACGAACCCCGCATTCCCAGACCCATCATCTATGGCGTGGAGTCCAACAGTACGTTCAACGTCTGTCCGCAGAGTCAGGCAGTGCGCGACGCAAATGTCTACGCGTTGCACAAACGCCTAGAGTATTTCAGCGAGGATGGTTTCTATTGGGATGGCCCAGGCTACGGCATGCTCTGCAAGAACACAAAGCATGGTTGCGGCTACCTGGACAACGATGGCAAACTACGTGGAACGCGCCCGATTTTTGGTACTCGCAAGTACATACAACGTGCGTACGTAACGGTGAAGTCGTTTGGTGAGGAGAAAATACTTGATCAGCACGGCTCTTTCGGGCTCAACACTTCCGCGATCGCGTACGGTGACACCATGGGTACCGGCGAGCGATGGCATCACTTCAATACGACTTATGGCGGCCCCGGCTATGTCGCCGGAGTCTTGCCGCTGGACATCGTTCGCCATGAATTCACCTGCCGCCAGCATAACGTCCCCTTCTATATGCACACCCACCGGCTGGGAGACTACGTGAGAATATCGGCGACGACCCTACTGCTGGACGTGCCCGCATATCCCAGTGTGGATGGTTCTGAGCCGATCATCGACAGCATTGATGAGGCCGGAGAGACGATACACCATAAGTACAAGGGTGACACACAAGTATTCTCACTGATCTGCCGCGTCCGCGATCAATTCGGCATCAAGGATGCGAAACGGATTCTCTATTACGAGGGCGTCGAAGAGTATGCCACCATCGCGCCAACATCCAAACAGTGCTACACCACGCTCTTTATTCACCCGACCAACGGTGTGCTGGCCTTTGTCACCAATCGCGCCAGAGACGGACAATCCCTCGATGTGACATTCAACTTGGATGCGCTGGGCCTGGCCGGGAAGGAACTCGAGGTCCTGGATACCATGTATAATCGACAACTCAGCATCGGGGCGGACGGAAGCGTATCCTTGAAGCTGAAGTCGGAACACTGGACCTATCTGTGGCTGAAGCCCATGCCCTAAGACCGGAAGAGGAGGGTTAGAGATCGCAAAATTGGACGCTTTTGCTGTAGTAGAGGCGTATCCTGATTTTCCCAGGCACGACTCGGCCACGATCATGCGCCCCTGCCCCCTAAAACAAGTCCATGTCGAGTGCCAGTAAATGGGTCATGGACATCCGGGATACGTTTATCAGTTTCCAAAAGCATCCGTATACCCGGAAAGCGGCGATGTGATGGATCGAACGACCACTTAAGAAATCTCCATGCCAATCCGACCCGCGATCAATCCGCTGTTGTAGCAAAGAAGGTGTCTATTCGTATAGTGCGTCGTTGAGCTTCCAGTACGCCTTGGTCTTGTAAATCTTTTTGTTCTTCTTTGCATAATCTATCGCTGTCTTTCCTTTCACGTCCCTTGCCTTGACGTTTGCGCCAGCCTTTAGAAGTATTTCGATGATTTCAGGATTGGGGTTGTGCCACGCAGCCCACATCAATGAGGTCGAGGCACCCTCGGTTCTCGCATTAACATCCGCACCAGTCTTCAGAAGTATTTCGATGATCTCAGGATTGGGGTTGTGCCACGCAGCCCACATCAATGGGGTGTGGCCGCCCTCGTTTCTCGCATTAACATCCACACCAGCCTTCAGAAGTATTTCGATGATCTCAGGATTGGAGTAGTGCCACACAGCCCACATCCATGGGGTGTAGCCATCCGCATCTCCCGCATTAACATCCGCACCAGCCTTCAGCAGCATTTTGATGATTGCGAGATTGACATTGTTCTTCACCGCCTCCAGCAATGGGGTGGTACCATACCGGTCTCTCGCATTAACATCCGTACCAGCCTTCAGCAGCATTTTGATGATTGCGAGATTGACATTGTTCTTCACCGCCTCCAGCAATGGGGTGGTACCATACCGGTCTCTCGCATTAACATCCGCACCAGCCTTCAGAAGTATTTCGATGATCTCAGGCCTGGGGTTGTGTCACGCAGCCTTCATCAATGGGGTGTTGTCATACTCGTTTCTCACATTAATATCCGCACCAGCATCCAGAAGTGTTTCAATAGCTTCGGTAGTTGCTCCAGGGGTCCTGCACAATGCAAGCAACTTCTGGTTCCAAGATCGACCTAGTAGCTTCGCCAGGAACTTCACTTTGTCTCTTCTTCAATCCCTGCCCCATCTGCATATGCGGGCATTGTCCCAAGGAACAAGAGCAGCAGAGATGCAATGAGCATGTTGCGGTTATTGACCATCTGTACGCGATCCATTTCCCCTTTCAACACCGAACGGCAATGCCAAATGATGGCTCTAGGGTACCACACTCAGCACCTTCAAAACAGCACCGACCTTACCCGAGGGTAGGACGGTTAGGGCAAATGATCGCTACAAAGAAGGCGGTTATTCCTATACTCAATTCTCATCCTCCGCACTGCTTACACGCACGCCCAGCGCCCGAGGCACAATACCTTCCGTTTCGTGTATTTGCATACCAGCGGCAGCTTCGGTTATGCCGTACACCAGACGGTGAAATCCAGTGCGATTTAACTGCAGGCTGTTTTTGATCAGTGACTGCCGGATCAACGTTTGTGTGTACTGGTGAGTCAACTAGGGTCCCGGTCAACGTGCGTGCCCCCTTTTTGTTCCGGCCAGGAGACTCAAACCGTGTTTTTTCAGCGAGTCCGCTGATGGCTTCCTCAAGGTTTGCAACGCAGAAATACATCAATGTACTATTTGAGGACTCCGACCGACAAACTATAAAACAACCGGAGTTGACCGTTGACCAGTAAACCGATGCCCGCCATGCAAACCTTTCCAGCCCATGAGATTGAACGAGCCCTTCAGGCCATTGAAACGGATGGATTTGTTTTGCTAGAGGATGCGATTTCTGCCGTGGAAGCGGCGGAATTGGCCGAACTCGTGTTAAGTGCGCCGGAGCGGGCACCGGGGGTCCGGGGTTACGAGTTTGTCGTCTCCTTATTGAATTGCGATATCCGTTTCCAAAAATTAGTGATACATCCATCAGTGTTGGAGTTGACCAGGCAGCTTATCGGCGGCCGCACTGAACCCGGCTCGCAGTTCTTTACCTGGCCGGTCGAGGATCAAATTCGTTTGGGAAGTGTGGATGGGCTTTTAGCGCATCCGGGATCGGAACCCGGCCATTGGCATCTGGATTCTCCGATGGGACAGTTGAATCCAGATCGACCTGTGCCGGATTTCCCCATTGGCGTCAATTCATTTTGGATTCTGACACCATTCACGAAAGAAACAGGTGCAACGCGTGCCATGCCGGGAAGCCACAAGTTGCGGCGACTGCCTCCCGCAACGAACGATTCACTCGCAGGGGAGGTGGTCTGTTGTGGGTCGCCCGGTAGCGTTGTGATCATGCCCAACACGGTCTGGCACGCGGCGGGATCCAATGGCAGTAAGCAACCACGGGTCGGCGTTGCCGCCTTCTACCAGCCATGGTGGGTCGGGCGACTGACGATGGACATGTATCCGGTACGTCGTGACGTGTGGAAGACTTTGTTACCGGAGGCTCAGGTGCTTACCAGGCATCAGCTGGACTGGAATACTGATTTTCAGGGTGCATTGACTTCCCCTGATGACCAATAGCAGATGCTTTTGTGAATATTCATCATTTCAAAAGTCCATTTTGAGTTAATTGACATGTCAACTGAAATGAATCGGTAAGGTACTTAGCACCACAACATACTTAGGCGTCCTTGCATTTTAGCGCAAGGATGTACCCAGTCTTGCTATACGGCGTTTCTTTGATGCAATGAGCGATCCGGTGGCCTTCGCCAGGACCATGCTGATGCCATTCGTCGCAGTAGCGGCACCAGGTCCGCCAGTGCCGCCTGTATGGGCAAATCAGTGGCGGCCGGACGAACTTCACTCCGCCGGACGAATCTCCACTTCCGTCCGTCCGTCAAGTTCCAGCAGCACCGTCAACAACCCGTCGCGTTCGACCGCCACAGCCGTCTCGCCGTTGACCGTCACCGCGTAGTCGGCCCCGATGCCCGGCAGGCGATGTGACTTCGCTCCCTTCTTCCGCTGGTAGACCGCGCCCACGAACATGGATAGCTCCGCCTGCCCCTCGCCGCGGGCCAATAGGTGCAGGGACGTGTCGCCGTAGTCCAGCACCCGCACGTTCACCGGACTTGCGCTGTCCAGGGTCACGGGGATCGGTTCGATCACCGCCGACTCGTGCTCGGCGAAATTTACTTGCGTGCGCACGCCGCCGGAATCCACCGTGGTCAGGAAA
>CAUZOD010000157.1:0-6870 GCA_963581115.1 Phycisphaerae bacterium
AAGGCATTGAAATTCACCGCCCGGAGAATCGAGGTTTTCGCTTCTCAAGGAACGCGTGAACGCCTTCTTGGAAATCCTCACTCAGAATGCAAGCCTCTGAAAGTTTTCCCCCATCCGAAATACTGGCCAGCGAAGGATCGGCCATACACGTTGCGACTGTCTTTTTTGCACCGTGTACGGAAAGTGGCGCGTTGCCTGCGATCGTTCGTGCCATCTCGTAGGTGAATCGCTCCAATTCATCCACAGGTACAACGTGGTTAAGCAATCCCCATTGAAATGCTTCGTGAGCGTCCAAACGCCGGGCCGAAAAAAGCACTTCCTTGGTTTTAGCCGGTCCGATCAAGCGAAGCGTTCGTAGAGTGTCGGGGTAACTAATCGTAATACCGATTTTCGCTGATGGAATAGCCAAAATGGCATCTTCGGCACCGATTCGCATGTCGCAAGCGGTGATTAAAACCCAGGCGCCGCCCATGGCATAACCACGAATCATCGCAATTACAGCTTTCGACGATTGCTCGATAGACGTGAGTGCGGCTTGAATGATCGGATACTCAGCAGCCGCTGTTTCCGGAGACTCAGTCAGTTCGAGAAATTCACTGATGTCGCCCCCAGCAGAAAATGCTTTATCTCCCGATCCTCTGATGATAACGACCTTGACCTGGGAGTCATTGTCAAGCATTTCCATCAAAGAGGGAATGCTTTTCCACATCCCCAGCGTTAATGCATTGCGCCGGTCCGGGCGATTAATAATTATAGTGCCAATACCTTCATCGATCGTCGTCGTCAATTCTTCCATCACCAGCTCCGCTAGAAATTGGTTTCGCGCTTCTAAAATTGGACTATGTGGACTCGCAACATTAGCGAAATGCGGGAATAACCTGCTCACCAAAGTTGCGCACAATCTCCCGCCAATCTGGCCCGATGGCAAAGATCTCAAATCGGCGCACGCCTTTTTCTCCAATGTGGCGAATAAACTCTCTCGCTTCTTCGGGTGTCCCGGCGAGCACGAAGCGTTGTGCGAGTTCATCCGGAATACTTGAGGCGGCGGCATGGGCCTCGTTCAGGTGACCACCGGTGTATCGGGCCTGGACAGACCGAATCGTGTCCTCAGGAACACCTACAACCTGCGCAATTTTGGGGGCCGTCTGCAAATACCATGCGGTATCGAGACGCGCTTCTCGCAGCGCTCGGGCACGATCCCGGTAAAGACAGCAATTGACCAGGAATCCGATATCCATTTCCTCAACGGAGCGTCCGACCTTCTCGGCGCCAATAGCAAGATGCCGAAAAGCATAGTCAATTGCCTCTGGCGCCATGCCGACACGCACAATACCACCATCTGCCATTGAACCGGTTAGCTCCAGCATGCGTGGACCAGATGCTGCAACCTGAATTGGAATCTCTCGGCGCCAACCGCAGTTCAAAACAGCATTGTTGAGTTGCCAGTGATCGCCGGAATATGAAACGGGCTCTCCGGAGAAAAGTTGGCGCACCAGTGTGATCCACTCTTGCATTTCCTTGACACGTGCTGGCCGGAAACCCAACTCCTGCTGGGGGCGGTCTCCGGTGCCGACGCCGAGTATGGTACGTCCGCCAGAGATCTCATCAATCGTCGCGATTGCATTGGCGATGACAGCCGGATGGCGGGTGAAAGGATTGGTGACACTGATACCGATTTTCGCGGTTCGTGTGTGTTGTGCACAAAGGGTCAAATACGCATACGCATCACGGGCATGGAGCGACGAATCGGCGACCCAAATGTAATCAAAGCCGAGTGCTTCCACCATCTGCACTGTTCGAACAAACTCGTTTGGAGGATCGGTTGCGATAATGACCACACCAAAGTACCACTCTTTGTTTGATCTCGAAGTCATAGTGTCGGATGCTGAATTAATTGGTTTCCAAGTTACTTTGGAGTCAATTTAAATGTTTAACGTGGGAGAACAATGGTTCGCATCTACACCTTCGCTTAGCCAATTGCGCCCGATGCGACCAAATTGGCAATCTCGTCGTCCGTTCGGCCAAGTATTTCCCGCAAGACATCTTCGGTGTGCTCGCCAAGATCTGGTGATGCACGTGAAGGCCCAACTTCAGAGTCGGAAAAGCGCAACGGCGTATTCACAACACGCAAGTGACCCGCCTTGGAATCTTCGACATCCACTATCATGTTGCGCGCCCTGATCTGAGGGTCATCGACCACTTGATCAACAGTGTGCACAGGCCCCACCGGGATTTGTCTGCTTTCTAGCAATGTAATCCAATCGTTCGTGTCACGCGTTTGAGTCACCTCCCGTAGCATTTCTTCCAACTTATCTCTTCGCTGGGTGCGCTCGGCGTTGGTACGAAACCGAGCATCTGTTGCCCATCCCGATTGTCCAGCAGCGTGGCAAAACCCCTGCCACTGTTCGTCTGTGCCAATAGCAAGGCACATATATCCGTCCCGTGTCTCAATAACCTGCATAGGTGTGGCGACAGGATGTCTGCGCCCCTCGGGCTTTGGAATCTCACCGGTATTCAAGTAGCGGCTAAACGCATTTTCTAATAATGCGACCTGCGCGTCCAGCATTCCAATCTCGACCCATTCACCACACCCGGTTTGATGTCGTTTGTGCAGAGCCGACAGAATTCCCGTAGACAGAAATAATGCGGCGCCTATATCTCCTATCGAAAACCCCACTCGCACAGGCGGCTGATCTGGCTCCCCGGTAATACTGATGGTGCCGGCCATCCCTTGGATCAGCATATCGAAAGCTGGTTTCTTAGAATAGGGTCCAGTCTGGCCAAAGCCGGAGCAAGATGCATAGATTATCGATTCATTTCTTTTTCGCGCTTGATCGTAACCAATGCCCAACCGGGCAACCGTTCCGGGCCGGAAGTTTTCAACCACAATGTCGACTTTTTCAACCAGATCGAGGATCAATGCGCGGCCGTCGGGGTTCTTAAGGTTTACGCTAACGCTTTTCTTATCCCTATTCACACTAAGAAAATAAGTACTGGTCTGTTCGACGAACGGACCCACCTGACGAGAAAAATCTCCACCGTCAGGGTTTTCTATCTTGATGATTTCAGCGCCGAGATCACCCAAAATCATAGTGGTATACGCGCCTGCAAGATACCGAGTTAGATCTAGAACGCGGACTCCGCTCAATGGTCCGGCCATCGCCACCTCCCTGTATTTGGTTTTTTTGCATCGAGATAGTGATAGTACAGTCATTCATAATCATCGACTTACTTTTGGTTGATATTCGATTAATCGAAATATTAGTGTTTCTCGGTTACTCTTTAAGCATAAAGTTAGAGAAACACACGCAACCGTTCGGGGGGTGGACTAACGATGGCCTACGTAACTACATCTGATGGCGTCAAACTATATTTTGAGGAGATTGGGTCCGGCCGATCAATTTTGTTTGTACACGAATTTTCAGGTGACTATAGGGCGTGGGAGCCGCAATTACGTTATTTCAGTCGCCGATATCACTGCGTTGCCTTTAATGCGCGGGGATATCCGCCATCGGATGTTCCGGAAGAAATCGAAAAATATAGCCAACGACGCGCAGTGGATGACGCTAAGGAGCTGCTTGACTATCTGGAAATCGATAAGGCCCATGTTGTGGGGCTTTCAATGGGTGGATTTGCGGCGATGAACTTCGGCATTCACTATCCGATGAAAGCGCATTCAATCATGATTGGCGGAGTTGGTTTTGGTGCAGAGCCAGAAGAAATTCCGCGCTTTCAATCAGAAGTGGAACTGGTTGCTCAACGATGGGAACGAGAAGGAGCCGAGAAATTCGCACCTGTCTGGGCGAGAACACCGGGACGTGAACAACTCGAGACAAAGGATCCCCGGGCCTTTAATGAATTCGTTGGACAACTCGCAGAACACTCCGCGAAAGGCGCCGCTAATACTTTGCGCGGGGTACAGATGCGTCGCCCGTCACCTTTTCAATTGGAAGGGGAATTGAGCAAACTCACTGTCCCGACCCTGATTATGCACGGCGACGAGGATCGCCCTGCTCTGGCTACCGGCACCTTTTTGAAACGCACTATTCCCTCAGCCGGACTAGCGGTGTTGCCCAAGGCGGGGCATACCATCAACATAGAAGAGCCAGCTCTTTTCAACATGTTGCTGCAGGATTTCTTCACTACAGTGGATAACGGTCGATGGTCTTTGCGAGATAAACGAAGCGAAGGTCCTGTAGTGTTGCTGAATCCTGAAAACGAAAGTTAACAGACTCACGTTTTGTAAACTATTAGCGCTGTCTTTAAGTTAAAACAATGCCCAAACGCTGCTCACAACTAAGATTCAAATCAATGAGACGCGCCAGTGGGATAGCCTGATGCAAATGGCGAAAATTGGTGCTGCTGACAAGGGCGGGGTATGTCGTTTGGCGTTGACCCGGGGTGCGGCTGGCAGCAATTTGGATTTCGGTCTAGGGTTGTTCGGCATTGACGCCTTTGTGGCTTGTCGAAATTTTTCTGCCAACATGCTCGCCTGCTGAGATGGCCGGATAAACAGGCTCCGAACCCGGCTTTAGACAGGAAGGAATGCAGGCGATCTCGGCATCAAAGTTCGGGTGTGCGAAAAACCCGATCGCCTGGCGCTGCGAGTCTGAAGTCCGAACTTTGGGTGGATTGGCGACCCGGTGAAGAGTGGAAGTCCAGCGATCGTTCGTCCACCGAGCCATCATATCGCCCAGGTTAACAACCAACGAGCCGGGCGGCGGCCTCACAGCCGACCAGCGGCCACCCGGCAAACACACCTCTAGCCCACCAGGCGCGTCGGCTATCGAGAGGATGGTAAACGCGCCAAAGTCAGTATGCGCACCAGTGCGCAATTGACCCATTTTCGGGAGGTCGACAGGCGATGGATAGTAATGGCAACCGAGAATACTGAAGTGCCGATCGAACTTGTCAGAGAAATGACGTTCATGAAGACCGAGGGCGACGGCGAAGATCCTGAATAAGTCACTAGCAAGTTGCTCATACGCCCGATAAACGGCGACCAGTGCATTCGCCAAGTCAGCGGGTTTGCTGGGATAGATATTGGGCGCGTATGCAGTGGCTGCGTCCGGCACGTTGGCAAAGGCCGCTCGATGGTCTTCGACTGGTCCAAGAAAGAGGGTTTCCCGCAAATCCGGCGGCACGTCCTGGCCGAGCGTATATGCCAAGCCGCGGGTACCCAATGCATGATAACCACGTTGCCGTGCCTGCCCTTGGGGACACCATCTGTCTTTGGTTCCTTGCTCGAGGTTGAAGAATGCCCGACTGAGGTTGAAAGCGTTTTCGAGTATTAACTGTGAAATACCGTGTCCATCAATGATCAGAAACCCGATTGCTTCACAGGCCTGACGAACACGCTCGGCCACCCACTGTTTTCCGGCACTATCACCTGATAAGAAAGGGCTTATATCTATTATGGGGATGTCGCCCTGGGAAGGATGCTTCAAACGCATTACTTGTCCTTCAATGCGACGTTAGTCTAAATACTTGCATCGGCAAGATCAGCAACAACCACCCGCTGATAGGGTACGTCGTAACTGATAAGCCCACCGGAAAGCAGTGCCGCCTTGAGTCGCACAAATGCAGCAACGGGTAACTCGGGTGATTCCGCCCATAGGCCTGCTACTCGATAGGACTCGATAATTCGTGTCAATTGTTTGTGAGTGAGGTTCGGAAAATATCTGGACACAGCCTTGGCGGCTTCCGCTCCTGAATGCCTTCGCAACCACTTTTGGACCCGCGACATCGCACGGGTAAGGCCTACGCAAGTCTCCCAGTGCGAGTCCACAAACTGGCGGGTCGTGTAGAACGTGGTATATCCAATTTCACCACGACTTGAAAATCGATGCCAAAGGTGTCCGTCCCCATTTGTAATCAGGTCATCTGCATAGGGTTCGAAGACTTGAATCACATCGATCCTCCCTTCACGAAGTGCGGCAACATTCTCCTCCATTGCGAAGTCGGTTCCCCACTCCAGCGTAAAGGGGTCCAATCCGGCACGTCTTAGATCATCTTGGAAGGTCATTCCGGGGGTCGGGACCTCACTAGCGACGCCTATGCGGAGTCCCATCAAGTCAGAAAATCGAAAATCCGAGTTTGGTTTCCGTCCGATCAAGAGAAACGGGTCGCGGGCAACCACGTGGCAAAAACATACCAATGGACATTGCGGATTGGCGTCGTGATGCATCATCACCCGCATCGGTCCACCCCAGGCTACGTCGGCCCGGCCCTCGAGCAACCCCTGCGCGGTCTCTGTAGTTGAAGGCGAAAGCTGTAGCTCTAATTCGACCCCTTCTGCTGAAAAGGCGTCTTGGGCATGAGCAAGATAAAATGGCAGATAAGGAATTGCCCGCATGTTTTCATAAAGGACAATTTTCCCCATAATAAGATTCTCCCACGGGTGCTGATAGGATAGTCCCTCCTATGACGACCTAAGTATAGTAACACTTGATGGCGCCTTGGTAGCACAGATTCGAACTAGCGGGGTTATGCATCTGGAACAGTCGTTTCAGAAAGGTTGCCCACATTTTGTTGGCAAAGAAATAAAGCTGAGTCCGGTTGTCCAGGAGATCGGATTGACTCAGAGATGGTTGCGCGCTTTGCTAATCTTGTGCGATCTATCTTGTTGAGGCTGTACTTGAATGGCTAGTTCAGATCCGGTTCACTTTCCCACCATGGCTTGGCACCTTGAGCTTGGTGCCAGTGCGTTGATCGTGATCGACGGGCAGAAAGATTTTCTCCATCCCGAAGGTTGATACGGGACTCATGGCGTTGATATCAGCCACATGCGCCGAACCATTGAGCCCACTCGTGCCCTGGCCCAGTCCGCCCGGGCAAAGCGAATCCCCATAATCTGGACCCAACACTGGT
>CAUZOD010000158.1:0-6867 GCA_963581115.1 Phycisphaerae bacterium
TGCTTGGATCCCGCGTGTCGGTGCAGAGGATGGCCGGGCTGCGCTGGAACTGGCCCTGCAAGCTGATCTTGCTGCACATGGAGTTGGATCGTGAGTGAACCGATTGGATATGGACTCATCGGTGCCGGCGGATTCTGCCTAGAACATTACCACCCTCTGGACACGATCCGCCCGATCGCCGTGACCGATGCTGATCCAGAAGCAGCCCGGGCCTTGGCCGCTCGGTTCGGAATCAATGCCTGCGAAACGGTTGAGGAGTTATATAACCGAAACGACCTGCACCTTATCCACCTAGCCACCCCACCGATGACCCACGCGGACCTGGCGCTACGAGCCTTCAATGCGGGCAAGCACGTGTTGTGCGAAAAACCATTGGCCACAACCACTGGCGAGGCCCAACAGATGGTCGAGCACGCCCACGCAACAGATCGCGTACTTGCAGTAAACCTGATCATGCGCTACGACCCACTCTGTGAGGCCGTAAAGAAAATCATCGAGTTGGAACTTCTAGGCAAGCCCCTGCACGGGTTCTTTGAGAACTACGCTAAGGATCAATCACTTCCCCCGAATCACTGGTTCTGGTGCCCGGAAAAATCAGGGGGGATTTTTGTGGAACATGGAGTGCACTTTTTCGACCTCTTTGCCTGGTGGTTGGGGCCGGGCCGGGTCGGATCGGCCCATCAAACCGTGCGGCCTGGAACAGATGAAGTTGTCGATCAGGTCCAGTGCGCAGTGTGTTACGGTGCGGATAAATGGGTAAATTTTTACCATGGGTTCACCCAGGCCGAATGCATGGATCGCCAAGAGACACGACTAGTCTTTGAGCGTGACGATCTTCGCCTCTTCGAGTGGATACCCACCCGTATCGAAATAGACTGCCTTGCAACCGACCAAGAGATCGACTCTCTGCAGCAACTACTGCCCCACGTCGACATAGAATCTCTTGACCGCTACAAGGGTTCGCAGCAAGATGTCTACAGCCGACATAAACGATATCGCGTAGACGGACGATATCGACTGCATGGCGATACTAACATGGACAAACCCGCGATGTACAGCCATGTCCTTCGTCAACTGCTGGCCGACCAGGTATCTGCCATCCAGGACCGCACACACCGACGGCGCGTCGACGAAATCAATGGCCTTGATTCTCTAAAACTGGCGGTTGCCGCCGACCACTTGGCCCGTCAATCCAACACACAACTCGACACGGATCACACCACCACTAGCCATACCCCGGCATCGGTGGAGAGAAAATAGAATTTTCCGGTACGGAGGCTAGTGTTCTTTAACTTGGATTTGACTGTTAGGAAGGACATGTTCACCGTTGCACCAATCTCCTGTCCTGGTGTCAATTCCTACACCAACACCATGCAGCAGTCCAAAGTACCGACCAGAAAACAACCCATGCACCGATGCCCCTACATACCGGTTCCCATAGGCATACTGATCGTAGCTGCGTGGGTATCTCCCACGGCACCAATCGCCACCGAAACCGTGATCGCATCCGACCCAGATGAAAATTTCGAAAGCCAATGGCCACAATGGCGCGGCCCATGGGGTACCGGATTTGCACCGCGTGCTGAGCCACCGATCGAATGGGGCGAGAACAACAACATTCGTTGGAGGATCGAACTGCCGGGTAAAGGGCACTCCACGCCAATTGCTTGGGGTCAGCAAATATATGTCACAGCTGCAGTGCCGACTGCCCCCGTTGAAATTCCTCATTACTCCGAGGTTCCTGGAGCACACGACAATGCACCAGTGACACATCACTACGATTTTGTTGTCCTGGCAGTGTCCCGAAGTAATGGTGAAATCGTTTGGAAAAAATCAGTGTGCCGCGCGCTACCGCATGAGGGCGGGCATCATACCGGTAGCTTGGCATCGGCTTCCGCGACCACGGATGGTAAGTACGTGTTCGCCTTCTTTGGGTCATACGGGCTTTACTGTCTCGACAGGTCAGGAAAAATCCAATGGGAGAAACATCTTGGACAGATGCAGAGCAAGCATGGGCACGGCGAGGGCAGTTCTCCAGCTCTTTACCGGGACACGCTGATCGTCAACTGGGACCATGAGGGCCAGTCGTTTATCATCGCATTTGACAAACACACCGGCCGCCAGAAATGGAAAATCGCTCGGGACGAGGTCACGTCATGGGCGACACCGATTGTGGTTGAGGTCGCAGGCAAAGCCCAGGTCATTGTCAGTGGCACCAAGCGACTGCGTGGATATGACCTACAGACGGGCGCAGTGATCTGGGAATGTGACGGGTTGTCGGCCAACATCGTCGCATCGCCCTTGGCCGCCAATGGCATGGTGTACGCCGGCAGTAGCTATAAAAAAAAAGCAATCCTCGCAATACGCCTTGTGGGTGCCACTGGAAACGTTACCGGCACAAATCACATCGCTTGGGCCCGAACGAGGCTCACGCCCTACGTCCCGTCACCGGTTCTTCTGGAAAAAACTCTGTACTTTCTTGGACACTACCAAGGGGTGCTTTCCTGCGTTGATGCCACAACCGGTGAAGATCGATTTGGACCCTTTAGGATCAATGGACTTCGAAATATATACAGTTCACCAGTGGCGGCAGCCGGACGGGTGTACATAACGGATCGGGAAGGTATGACAGTGGTATTCCACGGCAATGATCCATCCCGGATCTTGTCTCAAAATCATCTGGATGACAGCTTCAGCGCCTCGGCTGCTCCCGTTGGTCGCGATCTGCTTCTACGCGGCGAACGGTTTCTTTACTGCATCTCGCAAATCAACTCAAATCAGCCATGATGCCATGATTGCTGGCTCGAATGTTGTTGAGTTCGGATCAGACCAATAGGACATGCCAGATGTAACGTCTGCAACGGTTGCGCCGCCCATGCCGTTCGGCAATGGATGCTATTCGTATCAAGCCAGGCACCCACTACGACGATGACCTTCCCGAGCGCAAACGAAACACCACGTACGGTCTGATCACACAAGGAGTGCGGTCGTGTATCCGCAGACGAACACTGACAGCCCCGCCGACAATACCTCCAGCCTGAACACACCTTCAAGCCCTAACATCCAGCCAGTCACCCTGCCCGAAAGCGAATCGGTGGCCTCGGTCGCATGGTGGCTGGTTCTGATCGTCGTGATTGCGCTGGCAGCACGACTTCTTCTGTTCGTATTGGGCCCCGCCGTGGACATGCAGCGAGCTGGTCTGGAAGGATCCGATCGCCAGATCATGCTGGGGCACAACCTGATCGCCCATGGGCAACTGGGGCTCAATACCGAGTCCAATCAATTGCTTCACAGCCAGATTGCAGGGCTACGCACCGCGTTGGGCGAAGCCCCCACCCCGCAACCGGATCAGCTGACACCCGAAACCTACAGCGGACCAGGGTACCCCGCCCTGATCGCAGCAATCGAATTTTTGAGCCTCCCGATGTATACCCTGATCCTAATCCAATGCCTATTCAGTGTACTGGCGGTATTGCTGGTATTCGCCATTGGACACGCGATCATGGACTCGCCACGCACGGCTCTGCTCGCAGCAATAATCGTAGCATTGCACCCGGCCGACATCGTAGCGCCAAATGCACTGATCTCGCAAACCTTGTTTGCGACCCTAATCTTGACCGGAATCTGGCTGGTCTGCTCCAAGAAAATGAGAAATGTATGGCACTGCGCTGTCGCCGGGCTCTCCTGCGGGCTTGCGGTACTGGTTAACCCCCTCGCACTGCTGATCGGCCCACTCCTGGTGATATGGATGTGTCTGACAGATCCAAAAGTTCGCACCGCCGGAAGGGCCGCTGTGCTGATGGCGATATGCTTGCTGCCCCCGACAGCCTGGATAGCCCGGAATCATCATGTCGGCCTCGGACTGCGCCTCAGCAGTGCTCCCTATGTTGATACATACTTCCAGACCATCAACGCGATCAATAATGCGGAGAATCAACTCCATCCATCAATGCAACAGCCAATCGGGACCGACCAGTTGATTGAACAATTGCGGACAGAACGCCACAAGAATGAGGACGTCTACACCACAATGGCACGTTTGAGCTTCGAACGGATCAGTTCCAATCCGATTCTCTATTTCAAGGTGATCCAGTTGAGCATGCTTAGGTTCTTTACCGGGCATTCCATGGCGGATTTGTACCATGAACTGGGGCTAACCTATGAACCTCCTGCGTGGCCCGACCGCCTGTTCTATTGGGACTGGACGATTCCTGGCACGGACAACATTATGACAACCATCCTCGCGATAACCTGGTTCACTCTGAATATCGCGATGGCAGCTTTGACAATCGCAAGCATAGCGATCCTGGTCTGGCGCCAGCAGTGGGCGGTGGTGCTGCTGCTCGGAGGATTGATGATCTACTTTGCATTGACCGCGCAGGCGAATGGAATGGAACAGTTGCGCCTCCCGGTACTGGGGCTGCAAGCTATCCTTATCGCGGCAATGTTCACTCCCGCTCCCATCCGTGAGCCGAAGAAGAAGAAGTTCAAGAATCTGATGGTTGAAAGTTTCAACAAGCCCGTCAAGGCAACTCCATTGACCAGTATTACGACGGGCCGGCCTATCTAAAACCAATTTGATTACGCCATCCGAAATCATCTAAGCAGGAATGGCTGATATCGACAAGTCCGGTAACTATTTGAACAGTAATCCATCCGATGGGTCTGTACCGATTGTGAGATTTGGTGCGTCTGTAAGGTTAAGTCGATCCCCTCGGTGGTCGAAGATGCTCGCATGAACATCACTGCATTCAGGATCTCGATATTGACCCCCTGTCTTAATGAGGGCGAGTGGCTGGAGCCCACCCTCTGTAGTGTGATTGACCAAGACTATCCGCACGCGGAATATCTTGTCTCTGATGGCGGATCCCGCGACGGTAGCGTGCTGGCATTGACCCGTTATGACCAGCACATCACCTGGTGGTGCAGCGAGGTTGACAACGGTCGATCCGATGCAATCCGCAAGACCTTGCGACGTGCCACGGGTGATCTGATTCTCATACTCAATGCTGGCGATGTGCTATTGCCCGGTGCACTACAAGCGATTGCTGACGCTGCAGCCAAATACACCCGCCCATGGATGGTCGGACATGCCCAGATCATCGGTGATCACGCCCTACCCATGGGGCAGGGTTACGATGCAATCCACGTATGGCCACGTCAATTTGTTAGCCGCGCCAGGTTCGCCCAGATTGACCATGAAGCCCTCTGCTTCGAACAGATGCTCGAATCTCAGCTGCTCCATAGTGGGCACCAGCCAATGCCACTGGGCTGCATCGCGGTGGCCAAGCGGCAACAACAAATTCCCCCCCCAGCACTGGCAGCATAGAACAGTTGATCCACTGAAGACGCAGGATCACTGGCTCCAACCCCGGCACACCGGCTACCGGGAACCAAGCAAAGATCCGTACTAGACCATCTCGTTCTTGAAACTTCCATCAAGGAATCCGGATAGTTTGCGCGATCGCACCGGGTGCTGTAGCTTGCGAATGGCTTTGGCCTCGACCTGACGAACACGCTCTCGGGTAACCTTGAAAATTCTTCCGACCTCTTCCAATGTGTAGGTATACCCGTCTCCAATTCCATAGCGAAGCTTGATGATTTCGCGCTCACGATAGGTCAAGGTCTTAAGTACTTGGTCGATCCGATTCCGGAGCATCTCACTGGCCGCGCTCTCGGATGGATTGTCCGCCCCATCATCCTCGATGAAGTCGCCAAAATAGCTGTCCTCCGACTCGCCCACAGGGCGATCTAGACTGATCGGGTGGCGGCTGATCTTCATCACGCGCCGGGCCTCAGATACAGGCATCTCCGCTGCTTCGGCAATCTCCTCGATCGTCGGTTCGCGTCCTAGGTCTTGGAGCAAGTTCTTGGCGATATTACGCAGCTTGCTCATGGTCTCGATCATATGAACAGGAATGCGAATCGTACGAGCGTGATCAGCGATCGCTCGCGTGATCGCCTGGCGGATCCACCAAGTGGCATACGTTGAAAACTTGTACCCGCGCTTGTACTCATATTTGTCCACAGCTCGCATTAGGCCCGTATTTCCTTCCTGGATAATGTCCAGAAATGATAGCCCTCGGTTGCGATACTTCTTGGCGATGGAGACCACCAAACGCAAGTTTCCTCCAGACAGATCTCGCTTAGCCGATTCATATTCTTCAAACACGCAACTAATATTGGCGATCTCTTCCGCCAACTTGCCAGGTTCTTCAAGCACGAGGCTCCGTAATCCAGACAACTCCTCGTGCATCACCATGACATCCTCAGGATCGTAATGATTGGGACGCGCATCCGCATTGGCGACCAGCAGATCCAATTCATTCATTTTCTTGCTGATCGAACGCATTTTTTTCAAAAGAGGCTGAATACGGCTGGTGCGCAAAGATAATTCTTCGATCAAAGTAGCCATCTTTCGACGACGTGCGTTGATCTGTACCGTGAGCCGGTCAACTTCGGCCCGCGATAACCGGTTATGACCCTCCAGCATATCCCAATCCCGGCGATTTAATTCCAGCAGCTTGCGGATGGTCTTGAGATTATTGGGAATCCGCGCCGCGATCTTTCCCTTAGCATCTTCCTCGGCGGTGGAGATCTTCATCGTCCGATCGAAAGGGAGATCCCCTTCATGTACCAATTCCAGAGTTTCCACCGATTGCGCGATCGCATAGTCATTTTCCAGGACCCGCCGACGGAAAATATACCGGGTCATCTCAATCTTCTTTGCCAACCGTATCTCCTCGTCACGAATCAAAAGGCTGATCTCGCCCATCTGAGTCAAGTACATACGCACTGGGTCATCAATGCGTTTGTGACCGGATTCATTCAATGCCTTCGCAATCTCTTCCTTCGCTTGCGCCTGTG
>CAUZOD010000159.1:0-6842 GCA_963581115.1 Phycisphaerae bacterium
CTACGAATCGCTACCGTGGGAGTCGGGACAGAACCCAATGCCCGTAGTTCCAGCCATATTGAAACAATCCGGAAGATGAGCGATAGGTACGAGCTTTGTGCTTTCTGCGATCGTGATCGTAATCGCCTCAATGCTGCAGGCAAGCACTACGGCGTCCAGGGGCTCTACACCAATCTTGTCGATATGCTCCATCAGGAAAGACCGGATGTGGCCTATCGGTTGACACCTTAAAGATTCGATCGGGCCGGTCTGCCTTCAAATTGCTGAGGCGGGTGTCCATCTTCTGACCGAAATGCCATCGCGGCGACGCTTCCTATAGCAGATGCGATCATTGAGGCTTGCCAGCGCAACAACGTCAAGATGGAGATCGCTGAAAATGTGTGGGTCTGGCCGGAAGAAAAACTCAAGTGTCAGATCGCCCGTGCAGGTTTGTTGGGCCAGATCACGCACGGTCGACTGCAGTATCCCTGCGGTACCTACCATGGCTTGAGTACGCTGCGCAAGATTTTGGACGCTGATCCTGTTCGGGCTTTGGGTTATGACGGTGAAGTCGCGATATCGCCACGGAAGGGTTACCACGGCCGAACGATGACCAAGTGCTTTTGGGAAGGAGGAGTATTTGAGTTCCCAGGTCCGGTACGGGTGCTATACGCGATGCCGACCAAGGGGCGCAAGCGTGCCCTGTGGTGGGAAGTCGGGGGGACAGACGGTCACCTTTCGGATGACAATTTGGTCCTTTACCAGAATGGTGAGGAAATCAACTATCCGTTTCAGTACGAGTATCAGGATGTTGGTGATGTGCAGGTGATTCGATGCATTCGGGTCGATACCGATCCGCCGGCGGTTTGGGAGAATCCATTTTCCGAATATCGTATTGGCAGTTCGTTGGGTCTGGGATCGCACGGTGTCAGGGACGAGATTGCCCGTGCCTATATTCTGGAAAGCATGCATCGCGCCATCGTGGACGACGTCGAGCCAGAGTACGGTCCGGCCAACGCTCGCGTTGATTTGGAGGCATGGATCGCGGTTCGGGAAAGCACCTGGCAAAGCCATCAATGGATTGATCTGCCGCTTAAGAACCTGACCAGTGTTGAACAGGCGATCCAGAAGGAATACATCCGCCGCTATGGTCACGATCCGACCGAACAGTCGAAAATTTTCGCCGATGTGCAGTTCCCCCGCAGGGGTGTGTTGTGGGATATCGTGGGTTGGCTGTGATTCTGCCGGCAGGCGGAGTTTCTGTTGTCAATCGGCAGGAGTCTAATAGATTGGATTTTTCGGATTAGGATGCGGGAAGAATCGTTATACTCTTAGCCCAAACAGTTGGTAACCGCCTCTATTCCACGGAGCGAAGATGAGATTGGACTTGAAACGATGGCATGCATGGATCAGTTAAACAATGGTGGTGCTCTTATATTAGAGATAGAGACTCAATCACCAATTTTTGAAATTTGAACCCTAAACCCACGAGGTCCCCATGACCCCCATCAAGGTTGGAATCATCCGTTGCGATACCCACGGAATCTACTTCGGTCCGCTGATGGCCAAGCATGATCCCTTGAAACTACAGCGCCCAGTGGCTCTCGATGAAGATCCGCCGCACTCCTGGATGAATGGTGCGACGCACTATTACTTCTATGGCTACTGCGCCGATCCGCGAGTATGTACCGTCGAAACAGTTGATGGATTCGAGATTACCAAGGTATGGGATGAGCGGCGAGATGTTGCTGAAGCCGCGGCTGCTGTGTTTGAGAAGCAACCACAGGTTTGTGAGACATTTGATGAAGCCAGCGATGGTGTGGATCTAGTGCTGATCGGCAACTGCAATGAAGACGGTAGCGATCACCTCGAGCTGGCAACCCCGGGATTGAAGAAGGGTGTGCCGACATTTGTGGACAAGCCGATGGCCAATGAGGTTAAAGATGTCAAAGCCATCATGGGACTGTCAAAACAGTACAAGGCTCCGGTATTCAGTGCATCAATCCTTCGCCATCTTCCCGGCTCGGCGCAGTTTCGTCGCCGGATTGAGGAAGTGGGCAAGGTGGATTGCGGCACCATTCGGGCATTCAGTGGCGCGATTGCCGCACAGATTCATGCTGTGAGCCTCGCTCAGGCCGTGTTCGGCAATCAGATCGAAGAGGTTCATGCCATGGGGCCAGGTGATATGGGTGTGGTGCATCTGAGTTGGGGTGATCGTGATGATCGGCCCAAGAGCGGGGTGGTCCTGCAGAACCGTTGCGCTGCACATTTTCATTGCTCTATGCATGTTACCGCCTATGGTCCGATGGGAGCCATCCTGTCTGAGAACAACATCAACGATTGGCATTTCCCATTTGGAGCGGCCAACATCATCAAGCTCATTAAGAAGATGGTGATGACCGGTGAGGTAGATGAAACACTTAATGACATGATCGAAGCCGTTGCCGTGGTCAATGCAGCACGGTTGTCCATGAAGCAGAACAGTCGCCTGGTGCGGGTAGAGGAAGTTGCCTAAAGGTCAACAGGTTTCTAAGGACTTTCCGATCGGGTTATTGGTGACTTTATCCAGAAAGCCAATTCACATGCACCTGTATAGACCGAACATCGCATACCTGTAACACGCCATACCCAGTAGAGACCTTGCGAATGTATCAATTCAAGTTGTTGTTGACGATCGTGTGTCTCTGTTCGATTCCTGCCACAACGATGGCTTCTGGAGGGGCAGTGGCCGAATGGACCTTTGATGAAGGCCGGGGCGAAGTGGTCAAGGACCGTAGTGGTAACGGGAATGACGGCAAGGTCCATGGTGCCAGCTGGGTTAAACAGGGTCGCGGCTACGCCATGAAATTTGACGGCGTAGACGATGTGATCGACTGCGGATCCGACCCTTCCTTGGAACTGAAGGGGGACCTGACCCTGCAGGCATGGATCAAACCCACGGATATGGGCTGGGCGGGTGCGGCGATTGTGGGCAAGTCCTACAACCAGTACCAATTGCTGTATTCGACGCGAGGCCTGTGTTGGTGGTATGTCGGTATTGGGTCCAACAGTGTGGGGAACAAGCTACCGCTGGACCAGTGGTGGCACGTCACTGGAACCTATGACGGTGATCGCCGGCGCATCTATATCAATGGGAGATTGGCCGGTAGTGCTAAGTCACCTGCACCAAAAGCAGGAGGTGCCAACTTCTTCATGGGCGGGGTTGGTCAGAAGTTTTTCCAAGGCCAGGTTGACAACGTACGGGTCTACGACCGCGCGCTTTCAGAAGTCGAGATGGTTTCAGATTTCAAGCGAGAGGCGCCCGAGTACGGCTATGACCCGGTGTGGTTCGATCGCTTGCGGGTTACGCCGTATTACTACTTCGTACGGGGCGAAATTGTGCTCGAGGCCAACTACCGCGCCCTGCAACCGTTGCAGGGCGATGGCCGTATCGAAGCCACACTTGCAAACCAGGACCACCCGCAAGAGGTGCTTGCCCGGCAGGAAATCGATCCACTGCCCGGCGTGATGGAGCCGAAGATCGGTGGCTGGGCGGCCAACGCGGGCATGGTTGACATCACCTTGCCATGCACCGACCTGATGCCCGGGACGTATGTCATCAGTGTTTCGATGCGCGATGGCCGCGGCGATTTACCTGTGGAACGGATCAAATTTGACTATCCGCCCCGGCGTGAGCTTCCAACGCCGGCCGAGAAGTCCATAGGGCCGTTGCCAGTCGATCCCGGACCGGTACCGTACAAGCTGGAAATGGACCAGACTGGTGGATTTGGCCTGAAGATTAAAGGTATTGATTATCGCTATCACACGCGCATCTCCTGGCCCCGGGGCGATTACAACAGATTGGGTGGAAGTGGTGGCGGCGAAACATCATGGAAGCCCCGGGTCGAATCCCACAGTACAACCCATTTCACCGTGGATGCGGCAGGCGATCACTACAGCGTCCATCGTGATATCGCCGTTTTCCCCACCCATGTATTTGTCAAAGATACCTATACCAACTTGACGGATCAGGATCTCGGTCTCTTGATTTATAACGAGTTGCCCGTAGTAGAGGACCAACTGACCGCGGTTCGCCTTGCTGGCTACGAACGCAAAGGTCGAATGGTAGAGATGCCGCACTACGGCGGTGCCAGTGTATTTGTCAGCGACAGGAACACCGGGATCGGCATGGTGCCAATGGACGATGTGTTCGTGGTCCAATCGGTCCTGTATGTAGAGAATAATGTTGCAGGTATGGGTTCGGAAAAGTTTGCCCTCGGCCCCAAGGCATCACATACACTTGAGTGGGCGATCTATCCGACTGGTAGTGGCGAGTATTACGATTTTGTTAACGCCTTTCGCCGTGTCGAAGACCGCATCGGTACCGTGGACTACGCGCCGGGATATGTCGCTTTCGGGCCAAATAACCGCCGGCAGGTGCCGACGCGAGATTACCTGGAAAAGCGTGGTATCCGGCTGGCCTTACTCAGCGTGCTTGGGCGTGCCGAGGACGATCTGGAGGCCAACATCGAGGGCATCGAGTTCTTGGACTTTCCCAAGGAGAGGGCCCTGACCAAACAACAGGGGATTGCGATTCATCGCCGACATCCCGAAGTCAAGGTCATGTTCCATATCGCTCACAGTCTTTATGCGACGCAAGATGAGAATAAGTTCCCGGACTCCAAGGTGATTAGCGCCAATGGCAAGCATGCCCGTTGGGGAGGCGGGAAATGGCCATGGTGGGTTTTCTATCCGACTCCGGGAAACAGCTTTCATGATGCCATGATGCGTAGCGTGGATGTCATGATGGACGAAATGGATATGGACGGGGCATTCATGGATGGATTTATGCTCGGCTATGGTGGGGCGTGGACCTATGACGGTCTCTGGGACCAGCATTCGGCCATTATTGATAAGAACACCAAGACCATTGATCGCAAGGTGTCGTCAGTGCTTCTGTTGATGCAGCCGTCGATGATTGAATTCGCCCGCAAGATGAACGGCAAGGGCGGCATTATCATCGCCAACGGCGTGGTGTTGACCCGCTCCGTTGCTAACGAGAAGTACATCTACTTTGACGCCGAGTGCCAGCCCGGTCCGGAGTGCCATCTGGCTCCCTCCGTAATGTCCCTGGCCAACCCGCCTTTTGATACCGAGCGGGAGATCTATCTCGACATGCTCGAGAAGCTCAAGTGGGGTGTGCTGTACATCTATTACAACGTACGCATTCCGGTGACCTACCCATCGCTGGCGGCGCGACAGTACCCAATGACCTTTCAGGAGATTCGCAGTGGCTTGGTGCGCGGGCCCGAGCGCATCGTTACGATGAACGACGGTGTGTACGGCTGGCCCGGGACGCGTGATCTGCACATCGTCTATCCCTACGACGATCGTGGCGCCGCCGGTGATAATCATTCGGTAACCACGGTTGATGGCGATGGGGTACGTACCGAGTTGATCTTTGGGAAGAATGAATCAGCCGTTATCGAGCCTCTGCCGGCGAGTCTGGAAGCCGATGCGCCGGTCAATGTGCGCGTGCTGAAATTCGACGATGATGTCAAAGACATGCTTATAAGCGGAAACGGCCCCGCGACTCTGAAGGTGTTTGTAGGGACCATTTACCATGATCGGCGGGAAGGTGTCTTTACCAATGGGGGCGTCAATCCGAAGCAGGAGGATTACGGAGATTCTTACCAGGTGACAATTAACGGTCGGCGTGAAGTTATTGAAGAACGAGATGGTTTGCTCACCGTGCCGTTGCAACTCGAGGGGCAGGTCGCAATTGCGATCAGGCCGGATTGATTGATGACTTTAGATGCTAAACCTGAATTTTGTCGCGATGGCTCTGGAATTGGATGATGACGCCATCACCTTTTCGACATGCCATGTTCGGGGGGCGGATCGGTGTTGCCCGTGTGGATATTACGCCGCCGGTAGGGATCTATTGCCGTAACTGGGGAGCCGGGAACCAAACCATTGCCAAGGGTATCCATCGGCCTTTGACCTTGACAGCCTTGGCGATCTTCGCATCTGATCAGGACAGTGATCCATTGGTGCTGGTTGATGCTGACTTGGGTTGGTGGCGCGGCCTGAATGTGTGGGACCGTTTTCAATCAGGAATTCTTGATCTACTGGGACTTAAACCGGCACGATTTCTATTTGCCCTTGCACACACCCATTCAGCACCTCCACTGGCTGATCCGGACCCAACTTGGCCCGGTAGCGACCTTCTGGCCGCTTATCAGCAACGGGTGTACGAGGCCACCATCGATGCAATACAAAGGGCCACTGCGACAGCCATGAACGCCACCATGACTTGGCACACTGGCCGCTGTGCTCTGGCCGCCGATCGTGACCTGCCCGATCCGGCGCCCAAGCAGGACAGATGGTTGTGCGGCTTCAACCCCGGTATCGCCGCCGATGACACTCTTCTGGTTGGACGCGTGAGCGATCCTGCTGGCCGCATTATCGCTACGATCGTCAACTATGCTTGCCATCCAACGACCCTTGCATGGCAATGCGACCAGGCATCACCCGATTACGTCGGGGCGATGCGACAGACCGTTGAGGATGCCACCGAAGCGGCACCGGCACTTTTTTTGCAGGGTGCTTCCGGTGAACTTTCCCCCCGCAATGGGTATACGGGAGACCTGGCAGTGGCTGACCGCAATGGCCGCCAACTTGGTCACGCGGTATTGGCGGTACTTGCGGACATGGAAGCACCCGGAACGCAACTTGCGTTCGACTGCGCCGTGGAGTCTGGAGCTCCGTTGGGGGTATGGCGTAGTGAGCCGGTCACGGTACCGACCGCGATGCAGGCAATGATGGCAACAGTGGATCTGGAACTCAAGTCGTGGCCCAGTGCCGATGAGCTTCAGTCCCAG
>CAUZOD010000160.1:0-6831 GCA_963581115.1 Phycisphaerae bacterium
CAGGCGCCCGCCGAGCCACTTGGCGGCATTCATCAGCACGACAGTCAGCTGGGGCAGATCGGTATCGAAATCATCGAATATCTCCTCGAACTTGGGCACGATAAAGACCATGATGCCCAGCACGATGACTGCAGCGACCGTGATGACCGCCGAGGGATAGATCATCGCGCCGATGATGCGCCGTTTGAGCTTGGCCGCTTTTTCCAAGAAGTCAGCCAGGCGTTGCAGGATCAGGTCGAGGACACCGCCGACTTCACCTGCAGCAATCATCTTGGTGTAGAGCCGGTTAAAGGCTTTGGGCTGCTTGCTCATTGCGTCCGAAAGCGACGATCCAGATGAGACCTCCTCGTGGACACCGTCCAGCGAGTTCTTGAGCAGACCCGGCTTCTGCTGCTGCTCAAGGATCGAGAGTGAACGAAGGATCGGCAATCCGGCATCCTGCAGCGTTGACAGCTGACGCGTGAAAGTGGTCAGTTGCTTCGACCCAATTCCACCAATGGAAATTGATGAAATATTTTTCCAATTACCGCCTCCTTTTTTGGTTGAGGCGGCCTTGGCTGGTCCTTTGGCCTTCTTAACCTTTTGTTCGCGCACCGAGGTGGGGAAGTACCCCTGGCTGCGGATCCGGGTAATGGCTTCTTCGCTATTAGATGCGCTGATGGATCCGCGGTGCGGCTTGCCGGCGTCATTGAGCGCTTCATATTGGAAAGTGGGCATGGCAATTCTCCGAACGTCCGGGGCAAGAGTTTTATTTATCGTGTTCAGAGTTCAGGGGCCGGGCCATCGTTTGTCAGTCCATTACGCGTTTCGTATGCCCGTCGAACCTCAAATTTAATCTTCCCGCATCTCATGTCTTCTATTCTTCCACGAGCGTTTCCTTAACGATCTCGTCGATGGTGGTGGTGCCATCGTAGAGTGTCAGCAGGCCGGCTTGGCGCAGTGTTCGCATGCCACGCTTGCGTGCTTCGGCTCGCAGTACTTGGGTTGACGCGTTCTGCATGATCAGCTCTCGCATTTCATCGTCGAGTACCATGACTTCGAACAGGCCCTGCCGTCCCTTGTAGCCGCTCTGATTGCAGTAGTCGCAGCCCGGTCCGCGAAATAACTGGCGGCCTCCAAGGTCTTCGGGTACGAGGTCCAACTGCATCAGTTCCTCCTCGGTCGGATCGTACGCCTGTCGGCATCGTGTGCAGGTTTGGCGTACCAGCCGCTGAGCCACGATGCCTTCCATGGTGGCGGTGAGCAGGAATGGCTCCAATCCTAGATCGAGCAGACGGGCGATTGAACTGGGCGCATCATTGGTGTGCAAGGTGCTGAACACCAAGTGCCCAGTCAGCGAGGCCTGCACTGCGATCTGGGCCGTTTCGAGGTCACGGGTTTCACCGACGAGGATAATGTCTGGATCCTGGCGCAGAAAACTGCGAAGAGCTGCGGCAAATGTCAGTCCAACATCAGGGTTGACCTGCACCTGGACCAATCCGTCGATGTCATATTCCACCGGGTCCTCGATGGTCAGAATTTTCTCGGAAATCTGGTTCAGTTCGGTCAGGGCAGCATAGAGCGTGGTGGTCTTTCCCGATCCAGTGGGGCCGGTGACGATCACGATGCCATTGGGTTTGTGAATCAGCTGGCGGACGGTTTCCAGGTCGTCGTGGCGTAGGCCTACCTTGTCCAGGTCCAGGGCGGTATTGGTCCGGTCCAATACTCGCATAACGACCGATTCGCCAAACATTGTTGGCAGCACCGCCACTCGCAGGTCCACCGGGTTGTTGTTGACGACCAACTCGATACGCCCGTCTTGAGGCAGCCGCCGCTCAGCAATGTCCAGGTTGCTCATGACCTTGATACGACTGACGATAGGCATCGCCAGATGCCGTGGTGGTGGGATCATCTCGTAGAGAATCCCATCGATGCGGTATCGCATCTTGAATTCATCCTCGAATGGCTCGAAGTGAATGTCCGATGCCTTGTCCTTGATCGCTTGGAGCAGCACCAGATTCAAGAGTCGTTTGACCTTGTTGTCTTCGGCCAGTTCAATCAATTTTTCCAGGTCAATCGATTCCCCGCGTTCGGCCAGTACTTCTAGGTCTTGGTCTTCACTCAGTTCGCCGATCAGTGTTGCTAGAGATTCGTCGTCTTCGCCATAATAGAACTGGATTTTTTTCTCAACCTGCTCTGCCGGCGCCACCACTGCACGCACCTTGAAGCCCATGAGCATCCGCAGGTCGTCAAGAGCCCGGAAGTTATCCGCATTCTTTAGGGCAATGGTTAGGGTATTGTCATGCTGGTCGTATTGCAGAGGAAGTACCTGGTACACCTGAGCCGTCTCTGCAGGGATCAGGTGGATAACCTCTTCGGGAATGTCGTAGTCGTCCAGGTCAATTGCCTCCATGCCCGCCTGTGCAGCCAGTGCAAGATTGATATCCCCTTGTGTTACGTAGCCGAGTTCCACTAGGAACTGGCCGATCGGTAAGCGGCGTTGGCCTTGTAGGGCCAGCGCTTCTTGGACCTGATCACGTGTCACCTTGCCCATCCGGGTCAGAATCCGGCCCAGTCGGCGGCCTTGCAGGTTCTGGTCTTCGGAGTTCTGTGCCATCAGGAGGCTCCCTTTGTTTGCGGCGCGGCTTTGGGTTCTGGTCTAGCAGTGGATCAGGCAGCAGCGTGGCGACCAAGGAGCCCAAGCCATCGATCGCAGATTATTGGCCACCGGACTACCCACGTTTGGCCAGAACCTTCATCGGGTCAGGGGGGAAATCGCGGCATACTGCTGCGAGCCATCAGTGAGTGGCCTCTGCAATTCAAATTATCTTGAAATCCATCGGTCTATCAATTAGCCAGCCGAAGATTTTGGTGGGATCCTGATCTTGCTTCGGTGGCTGTTTGGCTTCAATGATCCGTAGCCTGGGCCAATTAAGGTAGGAATATGGGGGGGGAGGCTAGAACCACAATAAGTATTACTTTAGCAACTTGCCGCCTTGTTTTCAAGCCTTATCCGCTTCAGATTAAGCATGGACACATGGAATTTAGGACGCTGCAGCTGGGGAGAATCCTGCGACATGCGCTGCCTGATAGGCTCATGCCGCTCCAGGGGGGACTTTCCCTTCCTCGTCGTCTAGCTCGACCCGGCCCGTTTCAGCTCCAGCGCGGTGCAGTTTTTCAATGAGATTGGAGGCGTTTTTGGCGCGGTCGATCATTTCACCAGGATCAATCCATCCCTTCTCGTACAGGGTCCAGAGGTGGTCGTCCAGTAGCTGCATGCCAAATTTCTTACCTGTTTGGATGGCTGAATCAATTCGGAATGTCTTGGCTTCGCGGACCAGGTTGGCGATGGCCGGGGTCACCATCATGAATTCATAGGCCGCGACCATTCCCTTTTTGTCGATGCGGGCTAGCAACTGTTGGCTGAGCACGGCCATCAGGGTCACTGAGAGCTGGACCCGGATCTGAGCCTGCTGCTGGGTGGGAAATGCATCGATGATGCGATTGATGGTTCCTGAGGCTCCGGTTGTATGCAGTGTACCGAAGACGATGTGTCCGGTTTCAGATGCTGTGATCGCAGCTTCGATTGTTTCTAAGTCGCGCATCTCGCCAACCAGGATGACATCCGGGTCCATACGCAGAGCTCGGCGCAAGGCTTCGGCGAAGCTGGGTACGTCGTTGCCAACTTCTCGCTGGTTTACGATCGACTTTCTATGCGTCTGGTAGTACTCGATCGGATCCTCGACAGTAATGATGTGCCGGTCGAGAGACATGTTGATGTAGTCGATCATGGTTGCCAGCGTGGTGGTTTTGCCCGAACCCGTAGGACCAGTTACCAGGAAAAGTCCTTGTGGCCGTCGCAGCAGGTCTGTGACAATCGATGGCAGGCCGATTTCTTCGATCGACAGCAGGCGGTTGGGGATTCGTCGTAGTACCATCGCTACGTTGCCCTTCTGCTTGAAGATGGCTACTCGGAAACGTGCCGAGTTGTCCAGATCGGTCTGGTCTCCGTAGGCAAATCCGAAGTCGCTTCCACCTTCTTCTTGCAACTCGTTCTGCGATCGTTCGGGTGTGATTGCCTTCATCAGTGCGATGGTGTCGGCGGATTCAAGCACCTTTGTTTTCAGTTCCACCAATCGCCCGTTCATCCGCAGCGATGGTGGTTTCCCCACGGTTAGGTGTAGATCACTGGCACCCTGGCGTACCACCGTGTCCAGAAGTCGGTCAATGTGAAGCGTCGACATATGTCATTCCCCCTCGGTTCGGAGGGGTTGGGGTTGGAGATCTGGGGTTGGACGGTCTTCGGTGTGTTGTCTTTGTGGTTTGCGGTCAGCGGAGAGAGATCATGCCATTGTGGGATCAGGAGATCGGCTTGGCGCTCTACGCCACCTGCTGTTCGTCTCCCGGGTCGTCGTGGTGATCCTCATCCAATTCGTCGATGTCCACCAGGCCTTCAACCTGGGTGATTCGCCCCAGTTCCTGTAGCGTTGTTTGACCTGCAAGGGCCTTGAGTCGGCCATCTCCAAGCAGGTTGCGCATGCCGGAAGCCACAGCCACTTCCCGAATCTTGCTCAATGGAGCCCGATTAAACGCCAGTTCCCGGATCTCCGCGTTCATGTGCATCAACTCGTAGATCCCGCGGCGCCCCCGATATCCTGTGTTGGCGCATCGCTTGCAGCCGACGGCCTTGTAGAGGGTCTGGTTCTCCAGATCTGTGGCGGTCAGTCCGCTAAGCGCCAATAGCCGTGCGTTGGGCTGGCTATCTGGTTGCTTGCAGTGTTCACAGAGGATCCGGACCAAACGCTGGGCGAGTACTGCCTGGATCGAACTGGCAACAAGAAACGGCTTCAATCCCATGTCAGTCAGTCGAGTGATGGATGAGGGCGCGTCGTTGGTGTGCAGCGTGGAGAAAACCAAGTGGCCGGTCAGGGCGGCCTGCACCGCCACTTCTCCGACCTCATGGTCGCGAATTTCACCAATCAGGATCACGTTCGGTGCCTGGCGCAGCATAGCGCGGAGAATTATGGCGAACGAGAGGCCGATCTGTTCATTTACTTGGCACTGGTTGATGCCCTTGAAGTTGTATTCGATCGGATCTTCGGCCGTGATGATTTTCCGGTCAGGACGGTTGAGGACTTGCAACGCCGAGTAGAGGGTGGTCGTCTTGCCTGAACCGGTCGGACCGGTGACCAGAAAGATGCCATTGGGGCGTTTAATGATTCCGGTAAATTGCTCAAGTGTATCTGCCTGCATGCCCAGATTCTTCAGGCCGATGCTTGCCGATTCAGGCCGTAGAATTCGCAGGACGACCGATTCTCCGTGGTAGGCGGGACAGAAGGACACACGAAAGTCGATGGGACCGCCCGCTACCTTCATCTTGATACGGCCATCCTGTGGAATGCGCCTCTCTTCCACCTTAACACCGGCCATGATCTTCAAGCGGGCGATCACCGAGGCCTGGGTTCTTTTGGGAATCCGGTCACGCTCGTGGCAGACACCGTCGACGCGGTACCGAAGGCGAACCCGATCCTCAAACGGTTCGATATGGATGTCGCTGGCCCGGCTCATACAGGCTTCCTGGATGACCTGATGCACGAGCCGGATAATTGGTGCCGCCGAAGCGTCTTCTCCTTCCTCCTGCTGTTCTTGGTCCTCTTCAACTTTGAACTGGATATCCAGCGATGCGCCACGATCGATGGTCTGGTCCATGGTCAGCTGTCGTACTGTCTCATCGATGGTGGCGCGGGTCTCGCTGAGAATGCTCTCAATGTACTCTTTGATTTTACCCTTGGCTCCCAAGGCCAGCTCAATTTCACCGCCGAGGCGGAAACGCAGATCATCAATCAGGGCCAAGTCGTTGGGGTCGTGCACTAGAACTTTGAGCTTGTTGGCTTCCTTTCCTAAGGGCAGTACCAGGTATTTCTTGATCAAATCGGAAGGGATCAGTCCGATATGCGCCTTGTCAATGGCATTGGGCTGGTCCAGATCGATGAACTCCATTCCGGTCTGCGAGGCCAAGGCCTTCGCAATGTCATTCTGGCTGGCGTAGCCTAAGTCGACTAGAGCTTCACCAATCCGCTTGCCTGAACCTTGAGCAATCCGGACTGCTTCGTCGATCTGGTGATCATCGACTACTTTCCAGCGCTTGAGGATTTCACCGAGCTGGGGTTGCTTTCGAGCCATAAGACGTCAATGGTACAGGCCTGATAGGATTGGGCAGGAACGATCAAGGCCTCCTCGGCCCGTTGGGGCCAATTCGATCGCTACCACATAATTATGGCCGCCTGCCTCATGGATAGCAAGGTGATCTGCAAGACTAGCTGGTGTGGGGGGCAATCTGAGGTGCCATAAGGGCGAATTGGCTCCTGAAGCTCTGGGAGGTGAAATGTATTATCGAAGCGGGAGTGCCTCTCCTCCCGCTGCGAACAGCGACCATGTCCGGTTGCGTAACCGGTAATTTATTGAGACAAACTCCGCTAGACGCCGCCAACTCATGGCGACTTGCGTGCTGGTGCCACTGATGCCTAAAAAGCTTCAATCCAGCGAAATAAATAAGCCTGTCATTGGCCTGTTAGGCGCTCCCGGGTCAGGCAAGACTCTGGTTGCTTCGCAGTTTGCCCAGCTAGGTTGCGGCGTGATCGATGCCGATGCCATTGTTCGCGAAGTATTGGAGACATTTGCGGTTCGGGTTCAGCTGCTAAAGTGGTGGGGCACGGGGATCCTCGACAGTGAAGATCGTATTGACCGGGATCAGGTGGGGCGGATCGTTTTTGCCGATTCCCAGCAGCGCAACCGGCTTGAGGCATTGGTGCACCCACAGGTGCACGCCCGTCGCCTGGTATTGCGAACGAA
>CAUZOD010000161.1:0-6808 GCA_963581115.1 Phycisphaerae bacterium
CATTTCGGGCGCAGCCGATATGCCGCAGGCACGCCTTCCTCGGACCCAGCCAATACGAATGATATCGATGGACCGCTTACCAATCTCGGGATCGAGCTACTCGACCAGATGCAGCGCCTGAATATGTCTCTGGACCTCAGTCATTGCTCGGATCAGAGCTTCTTCGACGCGATCAACGCCTTCGCCGGGCCGATTTACGCCAGTCACAGCACATGCCGGGCCCTCGTACCTGCAACCCGGTGCGTTCATGCGATGCGGATGCAGACGGACGAGCAGTTGCAGCGGATAATCGAACGTGACGGGGTGATCGGATTGACCATGTTCAACGCCCATCTGCAGCCGGATGATGGTCCGTGTGGATCCGACGAGGTTTCGTTGACAGCAGTTGTTGATCACGTTGACCACATATGTCAGTTAGCTGGTTCGGCAGCGCATGTGGCGATCGGGAGCGATTTGGATGGCGGGTTCGGTACCGAACACACGCCAATCGGACTCGATACGATTGCCGATCTGGCCCAGATCGGGCCGCGGCTGCGTGATCGCGGGTTCGGCGCATCCGATGTGGAGGCGTTCTTTGGCGGCAACTGGCTGCGTTTCTGGCGCCGTACCCTACCCGCTCAATAATGGCGAGGTGATTGACCGATGTATGGCATCACGGAGGATCAGCCATGCTCGATCGTGTGTTTACCCACTGCGTGTTGCGGCCCGGTGACCTTAAGCCTGTGCGGGATGGAACCCGTGTTGTTGGGGCATTCAACCCCGGGGTTGCTCGGTTCGGGGGCGAACTGGTGCTGCTGGTTCGGGTTGCGGAGGAAATTACTGAACGTCGTGCCGGCTATCTCCCCTCGCCCCGCATGGAGCCAGACTGTCGCCTGACAGTCGATTGGCTGCCCTCAGAAGATCTCGACTTGTCAGACCCTCGCGTCTACACGCGTACTTGTGATGGGCACCTGCGCCTGCGATTCATCTCGCACCTGCAGGTCGTGCGCAGTCAGGATGGCCGGACACCGGATCCCGACGGTGACAAGCGATGTCTGATCATGCCCGAGGGTGAATACGAGGAATATGGTATCGAGGACCCGCGAATTACCCGGATTGGCCAGACCTACTACATCACCTACGTGGGCGTTTCACGTTACGGGGTGGCGACCTGCATGATGTCCACCACCGACTTCAACACGTTCAAGCGTCACGGGATCATGTTCTGTCCAGACAACAAGGATGTGCTGTTGTTTCCTGATCGCATCGCGGGCAACTACTTAGCCCTGCATCGCCCGATGCCATCGATGAAGTTCACAACACCGCAGATCTGGATCGCCACCAGTCCGGACCTGATGCATTGGGGCGGGCACCAACCGGTCAGAGTTGGCAGGGGGGGCGGCAATGGCCATAGTGACCGTATCGGTGGAAGTACGCCGCCGGTCCGAACCGAGCACGGATGGTTGACCTTGTACCATGAGGCGTGCAAATGTCCGGAAGATCCGGGCACGGGCACATATACAGTCGGGGCATTATTGTTGGATCTCGACAATCCCCGGAAGATCGTTGCCCAGAGTACAGAACCGATCATGATACCGACTACACCGTTTGAGACACACGGATTCGTCAACCACATCGTGTTTCCTACTGCGATGATCGATCACGAGGATCACTATCTGGTGTATTACGGTGCGGCTGACGAGAACGTTGGAGTTACGGCTTTTGACAAGAAGCAACTGCTGGCGGCGATGGAAAGCTAGAACAGAACCGAACTGATTAAGCGATGCGCTTGGACTCGGCTTGCGGAAAGCTGATCTGCAGCCATTGGCTGGGTTCGTGGGTCCGAACCCGGCCCCCCTGCATGCCCGGCGGTAGCAACAGCGTCTGGCCTGGATCGAAGCTGACCTCATCTGTTTTGTGGCAATCGAAGATGCCGTTGCCGGAGAGGATGACCCATACGGTGGGCTGTCGGGAATCAATGTTGCCTTCGAATCCACTGCCTACGTCGATACGATCGATACGGAAGTGGTCGCAGATGACCAGGTGTGTCGTGATTGCATTCTGACCTTCGACCGTTATGTTTTTTTCGTTCCCAGCGACATCGGGGGGGGAGAACCGAATACATTGCATGGCCTGTTCGAGGTGTAGTTGACGTTCGGTGCGACCCCAATCGTAGACTCGAAATGTCGTATCGCTGGGAGTTTGCACCTCTGCAACAAGGCATCCGCCGCCGAGAGCATGGCAGGTGCCCGATGGCAGGTAGTGCATCTGGCCAGGCTGGACTTCGACCCGGATCAGGAGTTGCTCGATGTTTTTTTCATCGATAGCGTTGTGGAATTCTTTGGGTGTGATGCCTGGGCGTACGCCCTTGTAGATCACGGCACCCGGTTTGGCAGCCAGGATGTACCAGCACTCATTCTTCAGTTGCGCACCGGGATGTTCGGCAGCGTATTCGGGGCTGGGATGTACTTGGACCGATAGGTTCTCACGTGCATCGAGGAATTTCACCAGGAGCGGGAAGTTCCCTCCACCCGCTAGTGGCAGGTCACCAGTGATGGCTGTGCCATATTGCTTGGTGAGCTCGTGCAGGGTGCAGCCAGCCAGTGGGCCATCAGCAATGGTAGATCGAGCGTCACCGCCGCCAGTGACCGCGGGTTGGTCCAGATCGGCCAACTCCCAGGATTCACCAATCAGGGTTTGAGCATTGCCCGGTAGGATTCGCCCGAACCGGGTCAAGGATCGACCACCCCAGACCCTCTCTTTGTAGATCGGATCGAGCTTCAACGGATACAGGCGGGGCGCTTGGGGCATCGCATATTCGTGGTCTGCAGTGAAGCCCACTATACCTGCTGCTTCTCGCCAGCGCCAGAACGGGTGCCGGGGACGTGACCTATAATCCCGCCATGGCCAACAGGCGATTAACCCGCCAGGTTGAAATCGGAGATGAATCGCACGGTTTTGTTCGGATTGGTGGCGACGCACAGGTGTCCGTGCAGACGATGACAGCCGGTTATACGCACAAGATCGATGCTTGTGTGGCTGAAATAAACCAGTTAGCTGCGGCTGGTGCCGACATGGTGCGTGTGGCCGTTCCCGAACGTAAAGATACCGAGGCGCTGTCCGAGATTATTAATCAGGTGCGGGTTCCGATCGTGGCCGACGTGCACTTTCATTTTCAGCGTGCCCTGGAGGCCATCGAGGCCGGCGTGCACAAGATTCGGTTGAATCCGGGCAATATTCAGGACCGCCAGCAGGTGCAGCGCGTGATTGCTGCATGCCGGGAGAGGCGATTGCCAATTCGGATTGGTGTCAATGAAGGCTCGATTGTGGAGCGACGTGACAAGCAAAAACGTATCAGGGAACTCGGTGGTATCTTTTCGGACAACAAGCACGGCCACCTTCTGGCCATCATGATCACCAAGCTTGAGGAATACCTTGACATCTTCTATGAGAATAAGTTCTTTGATATTGTCATTAGTGCCAAGAGCACGGACCCGACCCTGGTGATAGCGGCCTACACAGAGATCAGCAAGCGGTTTGATCACCCGTTGCACCTTGGTGTAACTCATGCCGGGCCGCGTGAGACCGGATCGATCCGCAGTGTTGTGTCGCTGGGGCATCTGCTTGTAGCCGGGATTGGAGACACGATTCGTATCAGCTATGCGAACGATTCGGTGTTCGAGGTCGAGGATGCCTTGGAACTTTTGTATTGTCTGGAATTGAGGCAGCGGCGAGGTGTGGACCTGATCGCCTGTCCGACCTGTGGTCGCATACAGGTGGATCTTTATGCCCTCGTTCAAGATGTACGAGAAAAGCTCAAAGCCGAGATTCAGTTGCCGCTCAAGGTTGCGGTAATGGGCTGCATCGTCAACGGGCCGGGTGAAGCTGAGGGCGCCGACGTGGCCATATTCGCTGGGGATCGGCGCGGCATCATCTACGTGCAGGGTGAGAAGGTGGCAAACGTGCCCGAAGATCAGATCCTCGATCGGTTGTTGGAAGAGTGTCGGAAGTTTGAAGACAAGGTGCAGCGAGGCGAAGCAAATCTTGGTGACAAGAACGTTGAAATCGTACCGCCCGATCCGATTGGACCACTTGGTAGCGGCTTCGACAAGATTGCTGCGGGTGCGGTTGAAACTGTTACGCCATTAACTGTTTTTAAGGATTAATATGGCGATTTCTGTCTTGTCCTGGCTCTTTTAGGCACTAAATCTATCAATCACAGTGCTCCAGTACAGACCGGAGGCAAGCATGAACAAGAAAACAGCAGGGCATCGGGGCATCTCGCGCCGCGCCTTCCTGGCCGCAGCAGGACTGGGTACGGTGGCTATGGGCAAAGAGAACAACGCGTGGGCGGCGGAAAAAAAGATTTCGGGCTTCGACCAGATCGACCCTGGATCCTTACGGGATAAGGCCTGGAAAGCCGTATCTGACCGCAAGATCCGGATCGGGATCGTGGGATATGGCGTTTGTAAGCTCGGAGCCAGGTTCGGCTTTCAAGACCACCCGAATGTCGAAGTGGCTGCGGTCAGCGATCTGTTTCCCGATCGCTGCACAGACCTGGGGAAGGTCTGTCGTTGTGAGCAGACCTATCCCTCGCTGGAAGAAATGGTCAAGGACGATTCGATCGAGGCGGTCTTCCTCGGGACCGATGCTCCCAGTCATGCCCGGCATGCCATGCTCTGCATGAACCATGGGAAACATGTCGCCTCTGCCGTACCTGCAGTCTGGGGTTCGCTCGAAGATGCCGAGGCGCTTTATGAAACCGTGACCTGGACGGGTCTTGCATACATGATGTTCGAAACATCTGTATACCGTGAGGACTGTTATGCCATGCGCCAGGCCTACCGCGCGGGCGCGTTTGGGAAGTTGATCTATTCGGAGGGTCAATACTATCACTACTTCCCCAAGCCCTTCCCCAGTTACAAGAATTGGCGACTCGGGTCACCACCGATGTGGTATCCCACGCATTCGACCGCCTTCTACGTTGCCGTGACCGGCCAGAGCTACACCGAAGTGTCCTGCCAGGGATTCAGGGGGAGCATTCCGCAATTCCAACCTGACGCCAACTCGTACGCGAATCCTTTCGACAGCGAGATGGCCCTGTTTCGCACCAGCGAGGGTGGTGCCTCGCGGATGAGTTGTTGCTGGGGCGCACGAGGCTCGCACGGAGAGTGCGGGCATGTGCGTGGCGAACTGGGGCAAATGGAAGGCACCACATTCGAGCCGGCTGCTGATCTTAAGAAATTGTCGCTTGTTCTCTCCAAGCCACAGCTTCCACCAGGGATGGATGCCGGAGGCCACGGTGGCTCACACGCCTACCTGACGGAGGAATTCATCGCCGCTTTGCTTGAGAAGCGGACACCGCTCATCGATATCACCTTATCGCTCAATATGACCGTGCCGGGTGTGGTGGCGCACCAGTCGGCCCTGAAGAACGGCGAGCTGATGAAGGTTCTACAGTTCAAATAATCTGGGCGATGACGCGAGGTTTTGCCAACTTCAGACGCGATTGCTCTGGATTTGATCCCCGTGCCTCGATATGACTTCGGCACGGGATCGCAGGACGTTCTGCGCAGGCGATTTTAGTACATCAAGCATGCCGAGCGGCGCACATGGGGGTCGAACTTATTATCCTGCCCATCGTGCGTTCGACCGATCTTTATCGCTATGGCCTGTTCTCAGTGCTGCTGGTGGGACTGGGCTTGTTCCTGATCTGGCCGATTGCGCTGACGGTACGCGGTGGATTCATTGATCCTGAGGGTGCACTGACGTTCAGGTATATCGCGTCGGTCTTTGAAGATCCGCTATTGGTGCGCGGGCTGTTCAATGCGCTGCTGGTAGCGGCGGTGACCACGATCTTGTGCTTCATCATGACGATGCCGATGTCGCTGCTGGCGGCGCGCTATGATTTTCCAGGCAAGGTCGTGGTCAGTTCATTGGTACTAATTCCGCTGATCCTGCCACCATTTGTCGGTGCGATTGGACTGCGGGCGATCCTGGGGAGGATGGGAGCACTTAACTCGCTGCTCGGATTCGATGGCGCGGGCATCGATTTTTTAGGCGGTGCAATTGGGGGCCGTTTCACGGGTGTGGTGCTCGTGGAGGCGTTGCACCTGTATCCGATCATGTACCTGAACATCACGGCAGCTCTGGCGAATTTGGATCCTTCTCTAGACGAAGCAGCGCTGAATCTCGGAGCTTCGCGATGGGCGCGATTTCGCCGCTGCACATTACCGCTGATCCTTCCGGGTGTGTTTGCCGGGGCCACGATCGTGTTTATCTGGTCGTTTACCGAGTTGGGTACGCCATTGATGTTCGACTTCTACACGATCACACCGGTACAAGTCTTTTTCGGCATTTCGGAGATCAGTGACAATCCCCGCCCCTATGCCTTGGTCGTGGTGATGCTGATGGTCGCGGTGGGGTTGTACTTGCTGGGCAAGCTGGCGTTTGGTGGGCGAGCCTACGCCATGTACTCGAAGGCTTCGATCAAAACCCAGATGATCCGCTTGGGCCCACTGGCGGGTTTGGCGGCATTGGGGTTATTCGTTGTGATTACGGTCACGGCAATCCTGCCACATGTGGGAGTTGTACTGTCGTCAGTTTCTGTGGAAGGGCAGTGGTACCGCTCGATCTTGCCGCGTCAGTGGACGTTCTCACATTTTGAAGAGGCGCTGTCACATCCGATGGCTATGGGCTCGATCACCAACAGCCTTTTGTACGCCAGTGCCGCGACGGCAATTTGTGCTGTTGTGGGCATGGCCATCGCTTACCTGACCGTGCGCATCAAGATCCCAGGTGGATTCGTTCTTGATACGCTGGCAATGAT
>CAUZOD010000162.1:0-6773 GCA_963581115.1 Phycisphaerae bacterium
GGCAAGGTACTTGCGGATCGAACTGTTCATGAGAAAGCTCCGTGTCGCAAAGAAAAGAGAGGGTTGTTGCGCCGTGGTGCGCTAAAACCGGAACAATATTAGGGCATCATGTCAGCGGCGACAAACCATGCCTAACTCTATATTTCTCGCAATTTTTCTAAAAGCTTGTTAGCCACTGTAGCTGAGAAAATTGTGGCGCAGTAGCGAGATGTTTGGTTTGTGTCTTAACAGCAAGGGCAGTATGCCGATTCAATTATGCCCAGCGAGGAAAACACCTTTGATGCTGGCTAAATTTGGAGTAGAAGTGGTATTGATAACTCCGGGCCACGTGGACTAGGGAATGATGTAAGGCGACAGCCGACTATTGCGGTTGATAAAAAATATCCTTGCGGAGTCATCCCAGATACCACGGAGATTATTGTCATTGATGCGGGAGGTCGTGATTGCGTTCTCCGGCGCGGTCTTTGCGGTGGATTGCAGTTCTCTGGCTCGAGCTGTTGTTGTGCATCCGCCATTGATTAGGAGGGTTAAAGCCAGTAGTGCACTGGAGACGATCGGTAACTTCACAGTCATAACTCGCGCCTTCTATAACTAGGGGTCGTTTCTAGAATTGTCCCAGATCCCACCGGGACTGTCAACGGATCAGGGGGAGGGGCCGGTTCGAACCACCCGCAGGCGCAGCGTCAGGTGCGTGCCGATGGCGGGGATCCGATCGGTGGCCGGGGACCAGATCTGATTATCGGTCTGGTTACTCAGATGCGTCCGACGAGCCAGAAGGTCATCACCGAAATTCACCAGTGAGATAACCGTGCCGTTGTCATCGGCCAAGTAATGTTTTTGGCCCCGCCACGACTGAAATCGCGAACCGGAAAACAGCCAGATGTTGTCTTGGAGTGGCCGCCCGGTTTGCTGGTTTTGCACCCAGAGGTGGGCAGGAATTTGTTGCTCGCGACCACCCTGCTCCCACACGAAGAATACTTCGACTGGCGGCCCCGAGGGTGGCTCCACCAGCCACTGGTCTTCGGATCGACGTGCCGTTGTGGGCTGGCCCGGCTCCAAGCCTAGCAAGATCAGGGCCAGGTGAATTTGGCTGGGTCGAGCAGTTACGGTGACGATCGTCTCGTGTTCGCGCGTGCCAGGGCTGGCGGCGAGCAGTTCAAGCCATTTGGCCTCGCGTTGCACGACGATTGCTTCCAGGTCGATCACGCCTGCTTTGGCATCGATTTGTATGCCGGGAAACTGTGGGGCCAAGGTTGTCTGTGAAGACGGGGGGACGTTCGGCCCAGGCACGTTGCAGGAGATGCTGCTTAGGAGCGGTATCATCGCCAGGGCGAGCGGGCTCAGTGGCCACTGGCGGTGGAAGCAAGATGGAGATTGCCCGGTCAACTGTATCGCGGTTTTCATGCAAAGGGTCTCGTCATGGTATGTTGGTTGGGTAATGTCCGAGCAACCAATTGTACGTGTCGGGTTCATAGGGGCTGGGAGCATCTGTCAGCAACGCCACCTGCCCGGTCTGCGTGAGCTAGAGGCGATTGAGTTGGTTGCGGTTAGTAACCGCAGCGAACGTAGCTCGCAGAAAGTAGCCGATCAGTGGGGTTTTACGGCGATTGAATCTACTTGGCAAAGACTATTGATCCGTGAGGATGTAGACGCTGTGTTCATTGGTACGTGGCCGTATACCCACGCGGAAATGGCCATTGCTGCGCTGAAGGCTGGCAAACACGTCTTCTGCCAGGCCCGTATGGCCATGGACTTGGGACAGGCACAGGCCATGCTAGCCGCTGCGGCCCAACGTCCCGAACTGGTCAACATGATTTGTCCACCACCCCATCGCATGCCGGCGGAGGCCTACATCCGGCAGGTGCTTTCCGAGGGCCGACTTGGGCGATTGCGTCAGGCAAGGCTCTTATGCATCGATGGATCTAATCTGGGGGCACTTGACTGGAGGCAACGTATCGAGCTTTCGGGGATCCAGGTGATGCAGGTCGGCATCTGGGCTGAGACCCTCAATGCCTGGCTCGGTGAATACGACACGCTGGTGGCGCACACTGCGACACCGATCAAGACCAAGTTTGACGATGACGGTCAACCCTACGAGATACGGATTCCCCAGATCATAACTGTGACAGGAACCTTGAAGAGCGGTCTATCAATCATCGAGTACCACAGCGGCGTCAGTACAGATGGGCACTGTAACACACTCTGGATCGATGGCGAGGATCAAACGTTGCGCATTGATATTGATGGTCCGGTTCAAATCGGCGGGCACGAGTCCGCTATGGAGCCAGCTTCGATTCCCAGTGAGTTGTTGCGTCCCTGGAATGTCGAACGGGACTTTATTACGGCAGTTCGTCTGGCCATGCAGGGGGTCTCACCGGCGCATCGCCCACTTACCATCGATTTCGCTGAGGGTTTCCGGTACATGAAGAAGATGACGGCCATCCATCGGGCTGCCCAGGAGGGTAGGAGAGTCTGTCTGGCTGATCTGTAACATCAGTGAGACGGGCTCTTGGCATCCCTTTGTCGTGATTTGGGTTCAAGCAAATCGGTAGGTTGCCGAAGTGACTGGAAACAACGTGGATGTGAATGACTTGAAGAGTTCAGCCAAGACGGGTGGCCAGCAATCAGACGTGATGACTTGGACTGCGTTGCTGGGGCACTGGGTTCAGATTGCCCGTGGTGCTCTGTTCCTTCCTGATGACATGTCCGGACAACGCCTGCGAGAGTCGGTGCCCGACATCATCATGCTTCAGGCCGTGTGGTTTGCGTTGGACCGATTGGATGATCTGGACGGTGGAGAGCGTGATCTGGGCATGGATCGAGCTGCGGTCCTGATTGACAGGCACCGTGATGCGCTAAACCAACGTTTCTCGGATACCCCAATGCCGGAAGTCTTGCGACAACTAGTGCAAGACGCAGTCAGTCAGCTTGAAGCCTGTCGGGCGGGGTGACTCCGACGCTTCAGGGCTCCGGCAGTACCGTGATGGGTGTGCTGAGTCCATAGGTGCCGAATCGTACATGTAGGAAACTCGCCAGCCAGCCGTGGTTTGGGGGTGCCAGATCCACGGTGACCTGACCGGCACCGTCCAGCGGTTGATCCTGCCATTGCGATTGTCGGAAATCACGGCTAGCTGAGCGAGTGATCCAGAGGGACGCGACCCCGTGGCGATCACCCCAACTCACTGTCAGTTTGCCGTTGTGACGGCTCCATTGAAGAGGTGCTAGCGGCGGGTCTCCCAGCGATGCTCGGATGAAGGCATTGATCGTGGGCAGGATTCCCTGTCCTAGATTATGGTCGGTGTTGGGTAGGTAGAACAGGTACTTCTTTGGCGGCAGATCGTGGAAGTAGAGATTCGCCGAATCAACGGTCCAATAGGGATCATTGGTGCCCAGCAGGATTAGTTTCGGCATGGTCAATCGATGTCGATAGGCAAACGGATCCACGATGGCACAGAGGCGACGCCCTCGATCGGTGTGGAGGCGATCGAAGATGCCTCGTTGCTCATAATCACCGATCCAATTACTGGTGCCGCCGTAATGACGTTTGCGTTGCTGCAGTTGCGGGCCGAAATTCAGCACGTCGATGACCATGGGTGCAATCGCGCAGACCCGTGCATCCACAGCCGCCGTCAGCCAAGTGGTCCAGCCACGCTTCGAGGCGCCGGTTACGACGAATCGGTCAATCTGCATATTCAACTGGTTCTGCCCTATCGTCTGTACGGCATCCATGGCGCTCTTGACCATGGGTAGCAGCAGCGGCCAGTCGTTCCCTGATTCCTTGTAGGTGGCATGAGGGGCTGTGGCTGCATCAAGATAGTGCCGGAAAGTTTCGGCAATCAGTGCATCTTCGCTCAGTCCATTGAGCAGGGGTTGGTTGGGTATCTGCTGGCAGATCGCCACCATGGCGCGGTTCTGTACGGCGACGGCAGAAAATTTCACCACCTGCTTGGAGTGTAAATCGGGGTCCGTAGCTCCGTTGGTACCACCGGCGATAACCAAGGTGGCGCTGTGGGGATAAGCGATTTCCTTGGGTACCAGCAAGCTTAGCCAGTGCTGCCATGGCCGACCGTGCCAAGTCTGTGATATTAGCCGAACGACGATGGCTTCCACGGCATCAAGTTCATGGCGATCCACGATCTGGTAGGTGTAGCTATTATCCGCCCTCGTCACGTAGGCATCGAGATCGGTCCTAGCCTCATTGACGCCAATCTGGGCCGATGAAATTGGTAGTGCACCAATCGTCGCCAAGGGGAGTGCTGCGAGGGTCATGCATTAGCCTCTAGGATCTCTAGGTACGCTGCGACGGTTCGTGCCAGGCCGAACTCAATTGCATCTGCGATTAGTGCGTGGCCGATCGAGACCTCAAGGATGCCGGGAATCGCGACAAAGTGTCCCAGGTTATGCCGGTTCAAATCATGTCCAGCGTTGACGCCCAGTCCCAGTTGCCGAGCCGTATCGGCGGCCTGTATGAACTGGCTGAGCATGGCTGGCTGGCGGTCGGTGCCGTATGCGGCGGCGTACGGTTCGGTGTATAGCTCAATCCGGTCGGCACCCGTTTCAGGTACCTGGTCGATCTGTTTCCGATCCGGATCCATAAAAAGGCTTACCCGGCAGCCGAAAGCGTGCAGTTCAGCTACCAAGTCTTGGAGTCGGTTGCGATTGGCTGCCACATCCCAACCTTGGTCCGAGGTGAAGGCTCCCGGGTCGTCGGGCACTAAGGTGCACTGGTCGGGCCGGACTTTTTTGATGAGTGAGACATATTCACCAAGAAAAGGGTTGCCCTCCACATTGAATTCGCGGTTAATGTACGTTGTTTCCTCGAGTAACCCAGCGAGATCATCGACGTCACGGGATCTGATATGACGTTGGTCGGGTCGAGGATGTACCGTGATGCCTGCTGCACCGGCGTCTAGTGCGATGCGCGCGGTGTGGAGCACCCCGGGTATTTCCAGGTGCCGCGTATTCCGCAGCATCGCAACTTTGTTCACGTTCACTGACAGCTTGGTCACGATGTTGCACGCTGCAGATGACGGATTCACTAAGCGCCGGCCCGGTTGGCTACGAGGTTTTCCACGACTGTTGGGTCGGCGAGGGTACTGGTATCACCTACCTGATCTAGCTCGTTTTCAGCGATCTTGCGCAGGATGCGGCGCATAATCTTGCCGGAGCGTGTTTTGGGCAGTCCTGGAGCCCACTGAATCACATCAGGAGAGGCAATCGGCCCAATCTCGCTACGCACATGCTGGACCAACTGTTTCTTCAGGTCGTCATCCGGTTCGATATCAGCCCGCAGCGTGACGTAGGCGTAGATGCCCTGGCCCTTGATATCGTGGGGAAAACCGACTACGGCCGACTCGGCCACGGCTGCGTGACTGACCAGGGCGCTCTCGACCTCAGCGGTACCGAGTCGATGCCCGGACACATTGATGACATCGTCGACTCTGCCCAGAAGCCAGTAGTCGCCATCGGCATCTTGGCGGGCACCGTCACCAGTGAAGTAAAGCCCGTCGAATGTACTGAAATATGTTGAAACAAAACGCTGGTGGTCGCCCCAAGTCGTGCGCATGATTCCGGGCCAAGCGGCTTTAATGCACAGCTTGCCCGATTCGCCTTGTGCGACCGGTTTGCCGTGGTCATCCACAATGACCGGCTCAACCCCATAAAAAGGGCGTGAGGCGCTGCCTGGCTTGAGTGTGTGTGCCCCGGGGAGTGGAGTGATCATGATGCCGCCAGTTTCGGTCTGCCACCACGTGTCGACGACGGGGATCTGTCCGCGGCCGATGTGATCTCGGTACCACAGCCACACGTCGGGGTTGATAGGTTCACCAACGGTACCAATCAATTTCAAGCTCGAAAGATCGCGTTTGGCGACGTGTTGCTCACCTTCGCGCATCAGGGCACGGATCGCTGTGGGTGCGGTGTAGAACTGGGTAACCTTGTATTTGTCCACTACATCCCAAAAACGGCCCGGATCGGGGTACACCGGCACCCCTTCGAACATGATGGTAATCGCACCGTTGCACAACGGACCGTACACGATGTACGAATGGCCTGTGATCCAGCCGATATCAGCGGTACACCACCAGATATCGCCGTCTTGGTAGTCAAACACATGCTTGAACGTTGTGGCGGCGTAAACCATGTAACCGGCGGTTGTGTGCAGCACGCCTTTCGGTTTGCCCGTTGAACCTGAAGTATAGAGGATGAACAGTGGATCCTCGACGTCCATCCACTGGGGGGGGCATTCAGGCGATGCATCAGCCATCAGATCCTCCCACCAAGCATCGCGCCCAGTAGCCATTGGCACGTCGATGCCCGTGCGCCTAACCACGACGACCCGTTCAATGCTCGGACATTCTGCGACAGCTGCATCGGCATTGGTCTTCATGGGGATGTCGTTTTTGGTCCCGCGCAGTGCGGTATCCTGAGTGACCAGGAGTTTGCACTGGGAGTCATTGATGCGGTCCCGGAGCGAATCCGCGGAAAAAGCGCCAAAAACCACCGAGTGGATCGCGCCAATGCGGGCACAGGCCAGCATGGCGATTGGTAGTTGAGGAATCATTTGCATGTACAGACAAACCCGATCCCCCTTATTTATGCCGAGGCTCTTGAGGACGTTGGCGAACTGGCAGACCTGAGTGTGAAGTTGCCGGTAGGTCAACGTTGCATCATCACCTGGTTCGTTGCCTTCCCAGATGATTGCGGTCTGGTCAGCCCGTTTTTCAAGGTGGCAGTCCAAAGCGTTGTAACAGACGTTGGTCTGCCCGCCATCG
>CAUZOD010000163.1:0-6768 GCA_963581115.1 Phycisphaerae bacterium
TGCTGACGCCACACGGTCACGGGTGGGCGGCAGGAATCGAGCCGTATCGAGCATGGATACGACAGAACGTCGATCGCCCGTACCCGCTGCCCGACCACATTCGCAAGAGCATCGGCTTCCGGACCGCATGGATGACCGAGCAGTTTCCCGAAGATCCACTGGGCAGGAGCGTTAACTGGAAGATCAATGATCTCGCGGAGCTGGCCCAGGAATGCAAGGAACACGGCATTTATGAGATGTGCCTCTGGGGCGTCTTGCCGTGGGACTTTCTGGAACGCGTCTATGAGCCCATTCCTCAACTGGGCACCGCAGCGGAGCTACACGAGGCGCTAGCGGCGGCCAAGAAGATCGGTGTGAACATTTCGGTCTTTTTTAATTGCATGCTCCTAAGGGGTGTGGAAACCGCGGAAGATTTGGCGAAATACGGCCGGGAGCCGAAGGATTTAGCGACCTCCTGGATTTATCACAGCGAGCTGATCCCCAGATTCCGCGCTTATTATGCGATGAACAGAGGGACCGCCTTTGCAGACCAGAGCAGCCAGCAGTGGCAGGCCGATGCGCTGGCATATCTCAATGGACTGATCGACAGCGGTTATCCTTCTATCGGGTGGGACCAGTTTTGCGGGACCCCGGTAGAGCCCAACGTCTATACCGTCGCCGCCAAGGTGCGGCAGAGAGCGAAGCAGAGGGACCCCGAATCAAGCTTTTCCGCCGAGTGCGACCAGAATATTCACATGGAGAGCAGGTACGTCGATTACACGTGGAACTGGAACTAGTTTTCGGAGGAACAGGACTACCGCGCCTTAACGACCGTGTATCCTGGTCCAAGGCTTAACGTGAACGTGGATTCTTCACCGAAAGCGGTGAAGTACTGCTTTGTGGACAATCTCTTTGTGAACATCATGCCTTCCAAGCCCGAGGGCATTAACGGTTCGGCGTGGATCCGAAACTTTCCCGAACTGAGCAAGGCCCTGAGGCAATGTGCCGGGTTGCGCAAGCAGTTCATGCCTTACTTCACCGACGGGCAGTTGATAGGCGACTGCATTCTGTCCAAGCCCTGTACCAGCGCCCGCGTCAATGCTTATGTCCTGGACGAGGGAGCGATGATTATCGTGCTGAACACAGGTTCCGATACCCAAGTGATTCACTTCACGTGTGATTTTAGAGATGGATCAAGTCGCCTTCAGGCTGTTACAAAATCAAGTCCTACGACGATAACGGCAAGGCACTGAATGTTGATGAGAGTTCTGATCAAAAGTGGAGGGCAAGTACAAGAGGCTTCAACCACTGGGCATGGAATTGTACGAGATCTCCTTGAAGAGCCTCTGAGTAAACACAAGCATTCCACTGACCTCCTCTCTGAATGCCTTCGAAACATCGCCGATGGGTGCAGCAGTACCTGAGCCCGCTCCGGCTTGTCTACTAACTCTGGTGGGCCTAGGTGTGATGGCGCGTCGGCGTCGGGTTGCTGCATGGCGGTTGTTTGCCATCGAATTCAGCATCACCGACACTAATCTCAGTAAAGATTGTCTTCAGCGATACTCCGCCTTACTTTCTTGATCTAGGTGCACCGACACTGGGCGCAGAGGAGTTCACCGCTAACGGTGTGACTCACTGGCGGACCTGGTGCCGCTACTGTGACAAATGGCATCAGCATGGCCCCGGTGAAGGCCACCGGATCGCACATTGCATCAACGAAACGCCGTATAGCGAGACTGGGTACAACCTCCCGCTAAAATACAGGGACGCCTAAGCATATTGTGGTGCTAAGTACCTTGCCGTTTCACTTTAGTTGACATGGTAATTACCCCAAGATGGAATTTTGAAATGATGAATATTCACAAAAGCATCTGGATGTTTGCTTTGGTAATGACTGCAGGGATGTTCCTGTATCCGCCATTGCGTGCACAAATCGCAGATACAGCGGCACCGCCTCAGAGCCAGGGATTGGGTCAGACAGACCGCCTGCTTATTCCTGTAACACCCTTCTCTGAGAGTGACTGGCATGTGGCGTTCAATACCCAGCAGATCAAGGGGCGAATGGAAGTTCGCCTGTCGGACAGTCGCATCGACATTTTGACGGAAGACTATGCAATCGAAGTTGATCGGGTGTCTAAGTATCTTGAAGGCATCAATCAAGCCTTGCGATACGCAGAGGCGTCTGGACGTAAACCTGGTCTTGCTCTTTGCATTGACGGGGATCCAGATGCACTGGAACGACTCATTAAAGCCAAAGCACTTTGTGAAGAATCCAAAATAAGATTCTGGTTCATCAACGAATATGTTTCGATCAACGATCTTGTCCGTCAGAAAGGCGTTGCCGCACCATCCCTGGTTGACTCCCCAGTACACACAAACGTTGACCCAGCTGTCACTGACCAAAAACAGCCTGCGGGTCAAGTCGCACTGGATCTCACCGTCTGGTGTACGGCACAACCGAAGCTGCCGTTGGTATGCAAATACAAGAAATGGAAGGTATTGCGCCCCGGGCGCTGGGCGTGCGTGTAAGTAGTGCGGAGGATGAGAATTGGGTGTAGGGATAGCCACCTTCTTTGCTACAACAGCGGATTGATCTCGGGTCGGGGTCGGTTACACTTGAAATCGGCAGTCCCTATAGTCTTCATATGAGTATCTGGACCATACCCTCATCACAACCTGTTGTTCGCCCCGGCCAGTTGCAACCGGAATATGACTGTAATCATGCCGGTGCTGGTCATGTGATTGAGCAGGACGATCATTATCTGATGACTTATTGGGGCGCAAACATATCCGATAAATATTCAATTCTTCAAGCTCGAACTCCTATTGATAGTCCCAATGCCTGGGCAGCAGTGCCTGGTGCTTTGCTTGAACATCAACTAGAAACATCCCACAACTGTCAAGGACCCAGTTTCCCTTTTCTTCTGCCGGCAACCGATGACTTCTGGCTCTTGTACTGGGTTGGCTGGGGAACATGGGAAGACGGCAAGCTGCCCAACACCATGGGCGTTGCTGTTTCAGAAGATGGGGAAAAAACGTTTCAGTACCATCCAGTGATCTTGAATGATCGGCCTTGCGATTATAACGGCGCAGGCAGTCTCCAGGTTCTTGTGGAAAATAGTCTCTTTCGAATGTATTACACCTGTATTGGCAATTATGTGGATCGACCGGAAGGCGTAGAGACTGGACACAGTGATACCATTCCACAGATTGGAATTGCCTATGCCGAATCCCATGACGGAATAACTTGGGGAAAACCACTTGATGATCTCGTAGTCAAACCCCGCGGATTTGGTGTTGACCCTTTCGAATACATCTGTTCGAAGCCTGCCATTATTAAACATAATGGAACCTACATTCTCTGGGTTAATACCTTCGGCACAGCCTATCGTATGCATCGTCTGACCAGTAAGGATGGCATTCATTTCGACTGGTCTGAACGGATTGGGCCCGATGGCGAGTTTGGGGTTGGAAAAAAAGAAGCCTTTGATGATCATCAACGTTCCTATGGTGATATGGTCCTTTACGGCAATATCATCCGTTGCTGGTTTGCCGGCAACGGTTTCGGTGCTTGTGGCATGGGCTATGCCGAAATGTCAGTCTGAACGTTTGCGTCATTTCTTTGTAAATCTCTTATCCAAGGTTATGTTTAAACATGGAAAATAGAACACTATTTACTTTGATGTGCTATGTTGCGGATTGATCGCGGGTCGGGGTCGGTTACACTGGCAAGAGCAATCTTGAACTGATAGAGTACCTGAAACCTAAACAAGTCGCGCCGCAGCATCGAAGAGCCGGGCGTCGCGATCGTCCCGTTCGGCGTGAAGGACAGCAAGTACGCGGTCAAGAAGCTGCGCGAGGCGGGCGTGGAAGTACTATCCGATCCCGTGCCCTATGAAACCGACGACGGTGTTCGTTCCTTCACGACATATCTATATGATCCCGACGGCAATGCGATTTTCCTCTTTGAGATCCTCGAGGATTAAGTCTGACTCTGCGTTATCTGCAGGAGCGAATAATGAACCAGAAACGATTCGACGGAAAGATTATCCTGGTCACTGGTGGCGGCAGCGGCATCGGAGAAGCTACGGCATTGCGATTTGCCCGCGAGGGCGCCGCCCAAGTGTTCGTACTTGACCGCCTGCCGGAGCGAGCCAAGAAGGTAGTCAAGGAAATATCAGATGCGGGCGGTATCGCATATCCGGTTGCCGTAGACATTGGCAACACTGCCGGATGCGATGAGGCCATTCAAACCGTGGTTGAGAAGGCAGGCGGGCTGGACATTATGGTCAGCAACGCGGCGACGTGGACCCAAGAGTCGTTCTTGGAAATGAAGGAGGAGTCCTGGGACTGCGTGCTCAATGTCATCTTGAAGGCATCGTTCCTGCTGGGCCAGCGGGCCGCGCGGGCGATGAAGGATCGCGGCGGTGGCGTCATTCTCTATACCGCGTCGATTGCCGCCAGTGGCGGCGTGCGACACTTCGTCCATTACAATGTGGGCAAAGCCGGCATTCTGGCCATGATGCAGACCATGGCCCTGGAACTGGCCCCGATGAAGATCCGTGTCAATGCCGTCAGCCCCGGCCCTAGCGACACTCAGCAATCAGTGGATATCTGCGGCGAAGAAGTGATGAAAGAGTTCCGAAAATCTTTCGATTGTGTGCCACTCAAACGCCTCGGATCGCCCGAGGATATGGCCGCTGCATTCACGTTTCTCGCGTCCGACGATGCCGCGTATATCACTGGGCATAACCTCGTAGTCGACGGCGGCCTCCTCGCTGACATCTATACGGCGCTCGATTGAGTAAGACAATGGGCAATTGCCCTGCCAAGGAGAAAACATGAAACTCACCGAAGAAGTCTACCTGGTTGGCGGCGGCGATTACAGCTTTAACCTCTCTCATCGCCTTGATGTTCATGTCTATATCATCAAATCAGGCGACGATCTGGCCATGATCGATGCAGGCTTCGGTCCTGGCACCGACGAGATCCTGCAGAACATCGCCAACGATGGGCTTGATGCCAGTAAGATCAAGCAGATCTTCATCACACACTATCATGTCGACCATGCAGGGGGCTTGGCGCCCATGAAGCGAGCCACGGGCGCTAAAGTGGTCGCCCCCAAGGAGGCGGCACATACAATTCGTGTCGCCGATGCCGATCAGATCGGGCTTAATTGGGCCAAGCGCTTCGGCTTTTACCCCAAGGATTACGAATGGGAACCTTGCGAGGTGGATGAAGAGTTTCAAGACGGCGATCGCCTGCGCATAGGATTGCTGGAAATGGAGGCCATCGCCACGCCGGGCCATTGCGAAGGCCATTATTGCCTGCTGCTACGCGGGAACGATCGAAGCTACCTGTTCTCTTCCGATGCGGTGTTCTGGGGCGGTGCTGTCATCGTGCAAAATGTCCCTGACGTGAGCGTGCAGGACTACGCCCGCTCGGTAGCGAAGCTGGCAGAGTATGATTTCGATGCACTTCTTCCCGGCCACCATATGATTTCGATGCGCAACGGCAAGCGGCATGTGCAAACCGCCTTGGAAGGCTTCGACCGCATCGGTCTACCCAAGCAGTTACTTGGTTGAATACCAACGTGTGGGACAGGTTTCTAGCCTGCCAGTACACGCGGATGCAGTCTGGCTGGCCGAACTGCTCCTCGGCATCGGTGCGCAGCCAGAACTTGAGCACCGGCACATCGGTTTGACAGCGGCGACCTCGCAGCTATTGACATGGAGCTTTCTTAAGTGGTCGTTCGATCCATCACATCGCCGCTTTCCGGGCATACAGATGCTTTTGGAAACTGATAAACGTATCCCGGATGTCGGCGATGTGATGGATCGAACGACCACTTAAGAAAGCTCCATGTCCAGGCCACCCTTCTCCGCTTTTGTCGAATGGCAATCAAGACAGTGCGTTTTCAGGAACGGGCGGATTCGATTGGCGTACTCCTCTGCCCCGGCAAGCGGCGCCGAACCAAACACGGCAACAGCCCCGAAAAACCAGGCGACTGTGCTGGTCAGGCGGAATGAACTGAGCAAACCCTGCCTAGTGCTCATGCCCATGCTCATGTAAAGGTGTGTGTTGATGAAAGACGCCCTGCTGATGCAAGCGATTGTACGCAGACTCCAGGGTGAGTTGCATCTTGCGGTATCGGTCAGCATCCGGACGTGATGCGATTAACTGCAAGCTTTTGCATTGGCTCAAAAAATTGCTGGTCAAATCAGTGTGTGGATGTTTGATAGGCAAGGAAGTGGATGTTCCCCCGGGGTGGGGTGGCCACTTTTGGATATTTACCCCGTCAAAACTGTCAAAACAACAGGTCTTCACTTACTTCATTGCTGGCGAAATGGCGGGCGCATCAGGTACATCAACTCGTAACAATCATGCTGGCAAACAGATACATCTATGAGTCGTCAGCCTCGTCCGCTGAACACTCGACAAGAAGATCAGTCAGGATGCAGACAGAAATTCCCATGTTTTCTGTTACTGGGCTCCTGTCAAAACCGTCATAAAGATCATCGCAGATACCAAAATTTTATCCCATCCCTCTATATAGGCGCCGACAAAACCGACAGAAGACGGCGCCGCGCATCAATATTTTCTCTTTTCCTCTATATGGGCGCCGACAAAACCGTCAAATCAAAAACCAAATCCGGATTCTCACTCGCGCGAGTGCGCAGGGGTGCACGCAACATCTCTATTCCAACTGGACCCACTCGCCGACAAAAAAGTTCGTGTAATATGTCACGATCTACTTGTTTGTTTGTTTATCCTGACAATCTATGATCC
>CAUZOD010000164.1:0-6734 GCA_963581115.1 Phycisphaerae bacterium
CGCAATCCGGGTGGCCGCACGGTGATCCGGATGGGCATCTTCGGGGTAAGGCACAAACATAATCTGAGCTTGGTGCTCACGGATCACGCTGGCAGTGGCATGACGGGCCTCGAGGCTATGTGCCAACTCTCGGTTGGGCAGGTCGAGCAACCGGCGCCTGACCCCCATGATCCGGGCTGCCTGCGTCCATTCAGCTTCCCGCTGGGGCCGAGAGCCGTGTGGTGTGGGTTCACCGTCAGTCATGTCCAATAGCAGCACGTCATGGCCTTGCTCGACCAGGCGGATAATGGTCCCACCCATTCCCAGTTCCTGATCGTCCGGATGCGGACCAACCACAAGTACTTTGGCCATCAGTGTTTCCCTCGGTAGTGTGACGGGTGCGCCATCATCACACCAGTGGTGATGGCTTGCGACACAGCCCACTCACCCTTTAGGTCCCTGAATGCTCCGCCCTATCAGCTTCGATCGAATACCTCATAGTAAACTTGCTCGATCATCTCTAACATGGACTCGGCGTCAAACACGCGACGGACAAAAGCTTGGCCTTGTTCGACCATAACCGCACGCTGATCGGGCCGGTCGAACATCTGCCCGATGGCCTCGGCCAGCGCCTCGGTGTCTCCGACCGGGACCAACCGACCGGTCTGACCATCGATGCAGACCGACCCGATCCCACCAACATCGTAAGCCACAATTCCGCAACCACATAGCAATGCCTCAACCAGAGTCCGGCTCTGGCCTTCCTGATACGACGGCAGCACCTTGACATCCACAGCCGACAGCCATCTGGCGACCTCATTGGGAGGCACCATGCCTGCCAGAATCACATGATCGCCCAGACCGGCCGTCGCGATCCGCCGCTCAAGTCGGGGCCGGTGCCAGCCGTCACCGATAAAGAGCATGTGTAGTCGGGGATGATCCCGCCGAAGGCGTTCAAAGATGTCCAGAAGATCATCGTGCCCTTTCAACGGATCAAGCCGGGACAATATCCCGAGGACCGGATCTTCCCGCCCGATGCCCAATTGCTGTCGCACCTGGAACCGCTCGTCCGGAACCATGCGAAACCGTGATGCTTCGATCCCGCTCGGAATCACTGTGAACTTGCGGAGGCCCGCAATATGGTGCCGATTGAATGCCTCAACCATCGCCGGCGAAATAGCGATCAATTGATGGCAGTGCCGTGCTGCCCATCGTTCTGCAGCAATGAACATCCGACTCACCAGTCGATTCTGGCGATTATGAAACGGCAAACCATGTACCGTGTGCACTACCACCGGAATCTTTTCATGCCATGCCGCAGCACGCCCCAGGATGCCCGCCTTACTCGAATGGGTGTGCACGACATCGGGCTGAAGATCACGGATCAAAGACCGCAGTTGCTGATAACACGACCAGTCCTTGCTGGGACAAACCCGACGAACCAAGGCCGGAATTTCGACCAGGCGAGCACCGCTGCAGCGAGCTTCATCCTGCAGCGATCCTTCCGGGCCATAGATCGGCCCATGCGCCAGGGTGACATCGTGCCTATTGCGGTACTGTGCACCACAGGTGAGGATCGTGTTCTGCTGGGCTCCACCCAAGATCAGACGCGTGATGATGTGAAGAATGGTCATGGCAGGTTAAACACCCAGAATAGCGACCGTACCATACCCGCACGTCGGCCAATTGAAGAACCCGCAGTACGCACTGGGGCGGTGCCACCAATCAGGAGTCGCTACGTTCGGCCAGCAGATGGCACTTCAAGCGTTGTCATGGATACCGGATCCACTCCAGGCAAAGGCCGTTGGGAGGCAGGGTTGGGCCAGCCATGCGCCGATCCCCACTGCAAAGAACCTCATTGATTCTTTCTGAGTCCATCCGCCGCCGACCGATCTCTACCAATGTTCCCGCGATGATGCGCACCATGTGATAAAGAAATCCGCTTCCCTGAACCACAAGATACACCTGATCCACCTGCCCGTAGACTGCGCAATGCTCTATCGTGCGGACCGTTGACTCGCGTCCGTGTCCGGCGGCGCTGAAGCCCTTGAAATCGTGCTCGCCCACAAGACGGGATGCCGCATCGTTCATGCGATCCAGATCCAAGCGAACCCAGCAGTGATAAACCAAATGACGCATCCCCAGCGGCCGCTGGAATGTGTTATGTATGCGATAACGATATTCCTTACACACCACATCACTGATTGCATCGAAATCCAGAGCAGCTGTTTCAACCCGCAGCGCCGCAACATCTTCCGGTAATCGGCTCGTGATAGCCGCGGCCATCCGGTCAACCGGCATGGTCGCCGCGGCATCAAAGTGTGCAACCTGGGCCGCGGCGTGAACTCCGGCATCTGTCCGGCTGGCCCCAACCAGACAGACTGGCTGGCGCATCACCTGCACCAACGCCTGCTCAACTACGCCCTGAACGGTGCGCAACGGTTCGGTACCGGGTGGTTGCTGTTTCTGCCAGCCGTGAAAACCTGAACCATCGTAGGCAATCGTCAGCTTGTAACGGCGCAACGCTGGGCTGGCCCCGCACCCGTCAATCATGATCCCAGTTTAACCCAGCCTGACCACAGCCGCGTTGCTGCCGACCCAACGCCCGCCGACAGCACAGGTTGGATCAGAAGTTCTGCCCGCATTAGTGTCACGTCCGCATGGCCTCGGGGTCGATGCCCTGATGATCGCACCACTGGCGGTACGCGACGGGGCTGACCTCACTGGGCTTGATTTCGCTGCGGCCACCCCAGAAGACATTCGAGTAGTGCAGTGGAATCCCCTGCTCCCGGAGATGCTCATCGACTGCCGCTTTGTGATCAAGCACCACTTGCCGGTCCAGGCCATGAACGACACCCATGATATTCACGTGATTGAACGCCGCGCCACCTTCACGCCAGTAGGCATGAGTCATGCAAACATGCCGACCGACTTCCATGCCCGCATCCATCTCGCGACCAGGCGGCACGGCCCAGTGAAACAGCGCATTGTATTTGGCCACCATGGTGCCATCGGCCAACTTCTTGGCATGCTCAAGGAAAGTGGAGAATCGCCCAATGATTCCCAACCGGCAGAGCTCCTCAGCAATAAGATAGAACTCTTCCAGTCGAACTCCATCGCCTTTGGCCCGCCCTTGCCAAAGATTGACCATGATCTCCTCGGAATGAAAGTCCCGTTTGAGAGCCATCAGAACGCACCACTGCCGTTCGTCCAATTCCACCAGTTCCACGTCAATCGTACGGGCAGGCTCATCGGTGCGAATACCCGGAACTAGACCGCGGCGACGCACGTGCCCCACGCCAAGGGCAAAAAGCTTCTTGGCCGGTAACACGATGTAGTCCTCCGCACCTGTCTGCCCGCAAAGGTATTCACAGTGTCTGGTCATACAGTAGCCCTGCGGAATCTTCAACGTGGTCCAGAGACGATACTCTGCTCCGGCTGAGTCCTTGTCCGTCGAACGGATCACCACATGCCCGGAGAACGGATCTCGCTGGAACATCCAGTTGAATGCCGCATCAAGATGGCGGGTGGAGACACGCCATGCCACCAGAGCACCGGGAGCGAGCTTGGTCGACATCAACGTCTGTCGGACACGTCGAATCGTACCCGCATCCAACATGGCCCGGATGCGATGAATCACGGTGTCCACATCGACGCCGCTACGTTCGCAGATAACCCCGATCGGATCACGCTGGAATCCCTGCACCATGTCCTCGGACACGGCGAGAATGCGCCGGTTAATTGGATCATCAATGCAAATCGGTACCGTCATGGGAACCATGTGCAGATTGTAACTGGCTGCGATGCTGCGGCGACACCGCAAAGGCCCGCATTGCTTCGGCCAGTCCAGCCCGCCATTCGAGATATGCATACGGCAACTCGTGCTGGCGGTGCAATTGCTTCAACTGCTCCAAATAGGTTTCGTAAAGCTCGTGCTGCCAATGCTCCGTGCCGCTCTGACAGAAAAATACGCGGCACCCCAGCGGGCGAACCCCGTGAACCGAGCACCGTCGGCCTACCTGATAGGGACAGCCATCTCCGGACTTGATCTGGTCCGGATTGCCCGGAGCTGGGGAGTCAATCTGCAAAATTGGCAACGCAGTTTTCGTCCCCACCACTGCCTCAAGAGCCTGCAGCCGCGGGCCACCCCGGTTCCGAATCGCCGAAGCAGATGGTGCCCGTACCAAAAACCGCGAGATCTCCAACCCGGTAACATAGAGCCGATGGCCAAATGACTCGAATTTGCAACAACGGCCACTGGATCGGCAGACCGGCCGGTACGTGTCGATCCGCCGGTCCAAATGCGCGTACAGGTCAGAGATCGCCCGATCGACGTTCGAGCACTCTACCGCGCGGCGCCAAATTCTCCAGCTAGAGTCCATCAGGATTGTCGGCCGCGATGATTCGGATCTGTTCGACAGGAACCATGCACCCCGGACCCGACTGGTTCATTCCCGGACAGGTCTTGGCCGCAATCTGCCATGCACGCTTACTGCGCAGGTTATGAGGCCAAAACGGCCAACTGCGGCATTGCCGTGGGCGTAAAGAATAGATGCTGCACAGTGACTTTCCCTGTTCATCCCTGCGCAAAAACACGCAATCGTACTCATCACGATCATTGCGGATTTCATTGAGTGTCCAACGTCCGCCCGATCGCTTGGCATACCGACGCCGGAAGTTCGAGACACTGATCCCGAGATGCTCGGCGATGGCCGTCGCTTCTCCATCATCAAACCATACGTATCCAGGCGGGCCCGTGCAGCAATTGCCACACTGCGTACACTCAAAACGCAGCCCTTGATTGTACCATGGGCTTCGCTCCATGGTCGTGTCTGATAGTGACATTATCGCATTGTAATCGAATCTACCCAACATGAAGTTGCCATCGGGAACCTGTCCCTGAAAAACATCCTGGACATCGACACGGCCCCCTACCAACGATTGGTGGAGTGCTACAGTGATAATCCGATCGGCAGTCATGTGACTTGCGTTGTACCGAAGATCACTGGAGTCCAAACGGCTGGAGAGCCTCAATGGAGCATAGCTTCCACATGCCGCGCCACTGACTCGGCCAAAGCATCCAACTCGTATCCACCCTCAAGCAATGAAACAATTCGATGGTTACAGAGCCGACCCGCTATCTCACACAGGTGGTGGCTCATCCAACCGAATCCCTGCGGACTCACCTCCATGTGCGCCAATGGATCGGCCGCGGCGGCGTCAAACCCCGCAGACACCAGGATGAACTCTGGGGCAAAGGCTGCGAGTTTGGGCGCCACCTGCGATCGCATGGCTTGCTTGTAGACCTGGTCGCCCGAGCGAGGCGGCAGGGGAATGTTCAACGTGTACCCCTTGCCATCACCCAGGCCATCCTCGTGGGCATACCCGGTACCCGGATAGAGGGCTCGGGGATCCTCATGAAGCGAGACAAACAAAATATCACGCCGATGCTCGAGCAGATGCTGGGTACCGTTTCCATGATGTACGTCCCAATCAATGATTGCCACGCGACTCAGTCCATGACAGGAAATCAGGCAGTCAGCGGCCAGAGCAACGGTGCCAAAGAGACAAAAGCCCATGGCACGATCGGCCTCGGCGTGATGACCGGGAGGGCGTACAAGGCATAGCGCATTGTCTACTCGCTGTTGCATCACGGCATCCACTGCAGCCAAAGCTCCGCCCACTGCCAGTTGTGCGATCTCGGCGCTACGAGCGCAGATACCCACATCCACTGAATCAAGATACGGCTGGCCCGATACGCAAGCAGCTCTGCACCGATTCACATACTCCGGCTTGTGCAGGCGTTCGATAGTCGTCTGCTCAGCCAGATCGAACTCGATCGGCACCAGACGATCCCAGAGACCCGTTGTGCGCAGCCGGTCCACGATTGCCACAAGGCGGTCTGGCCGTTCCGGATGCCCGGAACCCGCATCATGCTCAAGAAACTGGGGGTCATACACCAAGCCTGTTCGCATCGGTGCATTATGCGTCAGCAGGCGGCTTGCGTAAATAATTCAACTACGCCTCCAAGCCAAACCAGCCGCCGCCGCCGACATCCACTCGTAGATCGGCTCAACCGGTCAATGGATGCAAAGAACAACAGCGCCGCCGGTTATTGGCTTATCCGCGCTGACTGCTTGCCGACAACCCTCGAGGTCACAGGCTGACCCGGAAGCCCTCCCAGCCACATCGCCCAACTGACTTCACCTCTCGCCAAAGCAGCCGCAGCAAGTCGGAACTGTCCACTAGCCCCATATACTTGGACGAATCAGTTGCCGACTTATTGCCCAATCACATTCTTGCGACGCAGAATGTGGTGATAGTGCTGGGCAAAACGGTGGGCCTCGTCCCGAATAGCTTGGCACAGCTTCAAGCCGGCATTCTCACGGCCAAGCTTTATCGGCTCGCTCCTGGCCAACGTGTAGATCAGTTCCTGCTTCTTGGCCAAAGAAATGACCATGGGTGGCTTGACATCTAGTTGGCCGAACGCCTCCAACGCGGCACGCAGTTGCCCAAGGCCCCCATCGATCAGGATGACATCCGGATACAATTCATTGCCGGCACCGGCATCGCGATAGCGTCGGCTGACCACCTCCCGGATCGCCAGATAATCATCGTTGTGGGCCACACGAACCTTGTACCTGCGATACTCGTTCTTCAGCGGGCGCCCATCGACAAAACATACCTTCGAACCTACGGTCTGCCCACCCTGCAGATGAGCGATGTCGATCGCTTCAAGGCACCGGATCGGGCCG
>CAUZOD010000165.1:0-6698 GCA_963581115.1 Phycisphaerae bacterium
CCGACGCCAAGACCGCGCAACCCAAGCCGCTTAAAATTGGCGTGCCCCAGATAGGAGTCTGGTACGACGAGTCACCGGGCATCCGCAGTACCGTTATGCCCCTGGTCTGGACCAGCTTCCCTGGACTGAGCAACTGCATCCTTGACATCGGCACCTACGAGCACAGCAACCTCAACCTTTTCTCCTATCGCGCAATCCGCGGCGGCAAGCATGAGCTGCGGCACCGTTGGTTGCAGCATCCGCATGTCATTGTTGTGACCGAGCTAACTCCAGCGGCTGGCGAGGTGGAGCTGGTCGCCCGGTTGGAACTGGACATGGATGAATATCCAGATGCATCCTTCCCGGCGGAACTCCCCTCCCCCAACATCTGCTTCAGGCTGGTGCGTTCTGTAGAGCAATTCGGCGCAGATCCAAAGACCTATGACGATTTTATTCGCCGCAGCTTCATCTATACCGAACATGGCCGCGAGTTCATGCTGGACATCAGCCGCAACCTCCTCGGCACCACCCCACTTGATGATCCTCGCAACTCTCCGCCGTGGATTCAAATCTACCGCTGCGCCGAGTTTTATCCTGATCTGATCCCGGCTCGTCCACATCCAGGTCCGTCGAACTATACGCCAAGTTTCGACAAGGCGGTTCTGCCCATCATCGGCACCGTCTCACAGGATGGCCGGGCGATCACGGCAATGGTTAGCGGCGGAGCCAGATCTCTCACTCAAGCCTGGCGAACCTGCTTACATCACTCCTTCACCGATGAACAACGCTGGCGTCCTGCTTCGGCCCCTATCTCCGAGCGGCGGATGCGGGTCAAGTTCTACGTGATGGAGAATGACTCGGAAGCGATGCTGGAGCGGATCAGCGCGGACTTCCCCAAGGCCTTCACGTGGTTTAATGCCAACTACCCCCAAGGCTTCACAGAACGTACCGGACCCACGCCCGGCGGCCTACAAAAATAACCCGCAATGCGGGGCATGGGTCATCTCATGCTCTACGTTTATTTTCCTCATGCATTTTTAAGAACCAACTACTGCATGGGCACGATGCACTAATCAAAAGTTTGTCACGCTATACCGACTGATATATGCAGAGAATCAATGCTTGGTTTATACTCTGATTCCAATTTTGTGCTCGAGAACATTCATCGAGAAAAGGGATCTGACAATGAAAATCCAAATCACCTATTGCGCCGCTTGAAACTACAAACCCCATGCCGCCGGTCTGGCGGCCGCAATTCAAAGCCGCTTGGCTGCCCAAGCAATACTCGTTCCCAGTCGCGGAGGGATCTTCGACGTTGAGGTCGACGGGAAGATGGTCTTCAGCAAGTTTGAACAAGGCCGCTTTCCCGAACACGATGAGATTATCGAAATACTGACGGCTGAGGAGCAGAGCGGGTGATCGGCAACGACAAGTCATATTGGCTCGAGTCAAGCCGCCCGGCAGCGCCGAATGTACTCTGCCTCGCACCGAAATCTGCCTAATACACTTGCACCCATGCTCGCAAAGGTCCACAGCTTCGTCCTGGCTGGCATCGAGCCGGTTGGTTGTGAGGTAGAAGTAGATGTAGCCGAACAGGGTCTGCCCAAGACCACAATCGTTGGTCTGCCCGACGCCGCGGGGAAGGAATCCATCGAACGAGTACGGTCGGCGGTTACCAACTGTGGCTACCCGTTTCCATGGTCCCGCCTTCTGGTCAATCTGGCGCCCGCCGACATTCGCAAGGAAGGACCGAGCTTCGATCTGCCGATCGCCATCGGACTACTGCTTGCCGAACGGGTGATCCGGACAACGCGCCACGAGCGGTTATTGCTGGCTGGCGAATTAGCCCTCGATGGCCGGCTACGCCCGGTGGCGGGTGCAATCAACCTGGCACTGCTCTGTCGCCAACAGTAACTCAATGGCGTAGTGGTTCCCAAGGACAACGCCCAGGAGGCGTCGGCGGTAGACAACATCGCCGTCTATCCAGCCCGATCGCTGGGCGAAGTGGTGGGACTTCTTAATGAGCAGAAAACCATCAAACCACTGGCAGCAAAGAACGTCGACGGGCAATTGGCCGGAGCTACAGCTGACATCGATTTCTCCGAAATTCGGAGACAAGAAGCAGCCAAGCAAGCCCTGACCGTAGCCGCAGCCGGGGAACACAATCTGCTGATGATTGGACCGGCCGGTACCGGAAAAACCATGATGGCCAAAGCGTTGCCAGGCATATTGCCGCCTCTTTCCCGCGAGGAGGCCCTGGAAGTAACACGCATTTATTCCTCAATCGGCCAAGTGCCACGAGGTCAGGCACTGCTAACCCGGCGCCCGGTGCGCACACCGCACCATACCCCTCAGGGGTTTCAGTCGTCGGTGGCGGCACCGTGCCGCGCCCTGGCAAGGCGAGTCTGGCGTATCACGGGGTGCTATTCCTAGACAAATGCCCGAGTTCGGGCGAAGCGTACTGGAAACACTGCGCCAACCCATGGAAGATGGGCAGGTCACGATTGCCCGCGCCCATGGCTCGGTACAGTTTCCGGCAAGATTTACACTCGTCGCCGCAATGAATCCGACACCGAGTGGACAGTCGCCAAACGACCCGGTCAGCCACCGGCAGATGCAGCGATACCTGGATCGTGTTTCCGGCCCCCTGATTAATCAGATCGACATCCACATGGAGGTGCCGGAGGTGTCCTACGGCCAGCTGACCAGCCAGGCCAGTGGCACCGATTCTTGCACCATGCGTCACCGTGTCGTTACCGCCCGGCAGCGACAAACCCAACGTAATGGCTCAACACTCAAACCCAATTGCGAGCTGGGAGCCCGCGAACTGGATAGGTTCAGCCAATTGGACAAATCCGCCCGGATGCTGCTGAAGCAGGCGATGACTAAACTGGGACTCAGTGCCCGAGCCTACGACATGTCTCCCGCACCATTGCTGATCTAGATGATTGCCAGACGGTTGAAGCCCAGCACGTCGCCGAAGCGATCCAATTACCGGCTATTGGATTGGAAGCTGTAGGCAGGCTCTCTGGGGAAGCGAGCATTCGGGCCGGGGGCAGGGGCGTCTCGTGGTACCGTGGGCTAGCCGGTAGATATGCCGGGCTAAGTCGGACGTTGCGGAGCGATCGGAATTCGCAATTCGTGGTGGTGTACAAAACCCCTAGCCCGATCTCTACCAAGGAAGCAGAACCTCGATATCATCGGTGTATCGTCCCACCAGGGCAGCGCGATGTATCGTATATAGTGGCACGTGCGGTGGACAAAATAGGCGCAAGGGCAGAATACGGGTTCCCACGCCGCGTGAAATCGCCAGCATCATGTTCTGATGGCGCAGCACACCTGAAGTCAGGCGATTGGGCAGATCACAGGAATTGACCAGCGCCCGTCCACCGGGAAGCCGTATCTGCCCACCATGGGTATGACCGGAAAAAACAACATCGGTGCCCAAATCTGCCGCAATCGTGGCAAACTGGGGGAAGTGACTCAGGGCAATGCGCAACCGCCGTTCGTTGGCCACCCCTGATTCAGTTCTGCCGCAAAAACGCCCCGCCAGTGACTGAGCCACCGCCACCACATCGACCGAGGTGCGATTGGAGGCGTTCATTCCCAGCACATCGATCGGCAGGCCCTCAACTGCAACCACTTCATCCTGAAGCCAAACTACCGGTAGATCATTCACGGCTTCACGTAGGTCATTGCTGTCGTGATTGCCGAAAACACCAAAACAACTGACTGCTGGATGCAGGCGATCGGTCAACCTTGCCAGAACGTCAACAGCCGCCTTTTCATCCCCCGGACTGGTCATGTAGTCACCGGTCAACACCAACATATTGAGCCGGACATTGGCCAGCTGGTTGATCAGACGCTTATAAATTCTCCGGTGGTGCTTGACATGCAAGTCCGATACGTGGGCAATCCGTATCCCGTCCAGTGCCGGTGGTACGTGGGGCAGCGCCAAATCTGTCGGCTCAATGAATCCGTAAGCCAGTGGCATGGGCAGAATGTACCGCAAATCGGGTCTGATATCGCCACTGGGCAGAGCTCTGTCCAGACCACGAAACGTCTGATAGAATGAAGTGGACTCGCTCCCGGCAAGGGTCCGCGGCCCAAATCCAGTGCTGGGCCCAACCTCTTTGTGGAGTTCTTGTAATGGCCAAGATGTTCTACACGTTGGAAGAAGCCGCCAGCAAGCTCGGAACCAGCGAGCAGCAGGTTAAGGACATGGCCGCTTCGGGTCAGATTCAGCAGTTCCGCGATCGCAACAAGCTGATGTTCAAACGCGACCAGGTGGATGCAATAGCCGGTGGCGGGGATGCTGCAGCCAGCAAGTCCGGTTCTGGGACCGTGATCCCATTGGCTGATACCTCAGATCAGAGCGACATCGATGCCAAGGGCGATAGTGACGCGACAAGCCTCGGTACCAGTGTGCCCAACGGTAGCGGCAGTGGTCTAAACGTCTTCGACACCGGTGAGATCGATACAGCTGATCCCGCAGCCCGGACCCGGGTGACTGACCCCGTCGAAGCGGAAGAGGAACTGTCGCTCGAGAGCGTTGGATCGGGCTCCGGACTTCTGGACTTGACCCGTGAAGCCGACGATACCAGTCTGGGGGCAGAACTGCTGGACGAAATTTATCCTGGAGGTGATTCGGCTGCCGGGTCGGGCGCTTCAGCGGTAGGCCGTTCGGGTATCTTCGAAGGCGAACTCGGTGGAACCGGCTCCGCTGCAGGCACTGGTATCGACCAATTGGGTGGCTCGGTCAGCGGCATCAGTGGTATTACCGCCCAAGCAGCACCAGCTGGAGCTATCCCCACCACCACATTCCACACGGAGATGCACGATGGTCCCGGCAGCGGCATGAGCACTGGCCTGCTGTTCACTTCAACCATGTCCCTGATCATCGTCTTGATCGCGGTGGTTTCGGCACTCGGTGGGGTTCACAGCACACTGGTCACCTGGATGACCACTTCCGGCGGCAGTTCCTCTGATGGCATGCTGTACGGCTGGGTTGGTGGATTGGTACTGCTATCAATCATCCTGCTGGTAGTCGGCTTGTTCATCGGGAAATCATCCGCCGGCCGAGCGTGACATGGCCCGTACCGAATTTACGGCGTGTGTGCGGGCTTCTTCTACCTCATCTATCTGACAGCAACGCGGCGGGCTGATGCCATTCCCCGTCCCCAATAACCCCCCGCCATCGAAACAGGCGAGGTATGCTCTGTACCTCATGCTGAGCGGTTACGGTAAGAACCAGTGGAGGGCGATTCTCCTGGGCGGTGCCGCCTTGACCTTGGCCTGCGCTGCATGCGGATGGGCGATGACGGCACTGGTGGCCGGGGCTTTGACACTGGCAATGCTAAGCTTCTTCCGCGACCCACATCGGCGGATCCCCTCACAACGTGGGGTGGTGGTTGCACCAGCTGATGGACGTATCAGTTCGATCCACGAACTGGAATATTTTGAACCGTTCGACGACAGCGCCGTGTGCATTCGAATCTTCCTCAGCGTGTTCAACGTCCATGTCAATCGCAGCCCATGTCATGGCCAGGTCGCGTCAATCCTTCACAAGGACGGATGCCACTTGAACGCGATGAACCCCCAATCCGCAGAAGACAATGAATCAAACCTGATCGTCCTGGTCCATCCTGTCAAGGGACACCCCGTCGCTGCGGTGCGCCAAGTTGCCGGGCTGATCGCCCGATCCATCGCTTGTGGTATCCAGCCTCAACAAGTGGTCCGGCGCGGCGACCGAATCGGCATGATCAAGTTCGGATCGACAACTGAGTTATACCTACCACGCGCATTGTGCCCGGACATCAGCGTGATTCAGGGCCAGAAAGTCAAAGGCGGCGCGACGGTGCTAGCCACGGTGTCCCGCACGATGATGGCGGATCCCTATGAAGGGGGCGATGCCTGCAACTCGGAAGCCAAGAATCGCAGTTCAGGCTCAAAAATAACGCATGATTGCTAACGCCGGCAGCGAAAAAAATCCTGCAATAGCTCGGCACACTGCTCCGCCAACACACCACGGCGTACCTCTACACGATGATTGAAACGCGGCTCGCTGCACAGTCGCGCCAGCGTGTCCACGCATCCCATCTTGGGATCGGCCACGCCATAGACCAACCGGTCAAGCCGACTGTTGACCACCGCACCTGCACACATGGGACAGGGCTCAAGCGTCACCGCCAGGGTCCATCCGTTCAGCCGCCAGCTACCAATTCGGCGGGCAGCGGCCCGTAGGACCACGACTTCGGCATGCGCCGTCGGATCATGGTCGGTCTCGCGTTGATTGTGTGCTGCCGCAAGCACCTCATCGGCACGGTAGATCACGGCACCAATCGGCACTTCCCCGACCGCTGCTGCGGCCCGTGCCTGTTCAATTGCCAGGCGCATCATCCGCATATCACCATCCATGGCACGTAGTCTACGGCGCGCAGTAGCCCACGTGTCACGATTGATGGACGGTCTCGAAGCCAAGCTTGAAGCCAAAGCCAAAATTCAAGGGCCGAAACCTCTCCTCCTACTCCTACTTCCGAACCGCTCCCTTTCCGCTGTAGTTCTGTCTGCCCATCGCGGTCTGCTGTAAACTGGCCTCCGTGAAGATCATCTGTGCCCCGGACAGCTTCAAAGAATCACTCTCAGCGGCACAAACCGCCTACGCCATGCAGCGCGGGATCAAGCAGATCCTGCCCAATGCCCAGGTCGATCTATGCCCA
>CAUZOD010000166.1:0-6688 GCA_963581115.1 Phycisphaerae bacterium
ATGTTTTTCGGTCACCGCCGTGGTCTTGCCTGCTAGGTGGACTGCCCTGCTAGCCGGCACGTACCAGGGGGCCCATCCGGCTCTATGGGCCATCCGACAGTAGTCCACGCCGTCGAAGTAGGTGTAGTAACCCTTATCGAGTGGGCTGACTTTATGTGCAGAAATAGAATATGGTAGGGACCGCTGAACCGCTTGGGTAGGATTCGAACTACAGGAAATTTATTTCAGGAGTGCCGATGGGGATTAGCGTGTGATCGTGCTTTTTCAAAACTCTAACTATTGGAAATGGCTCCTAGCGTGTCATTGACACGGATGAAAAATCTGCGCGCCGTGGTTCTGCTTGCCGGTGCGGTGCGGACCCGACAGCTTCATAAGGCTATTGGTCGCAGCCTTCTTGACTTGCCCGTAGATCATGGGCGATCGGTGTTGGACGAGTGGACTCAGCAACTCACAGATGTATCTCGCGTTCACGGGTCATCGCGGCTGCCGGTTCGTGTTATGTTTGATCGTGGGTCACTGTTGCCGCGGACGATGCAGGTAGCGGACGAAATCGAATTGCAGATCGAGCAGGATCCATTCGACCTGCGCGGTACGGGCGGCCTGTTGAGCGACCTCACTCGCGACTATGACGATGCTGATTGGATCCTAATTGCCAGCGCATCCCAGATTCTGATCGATCCTGTTTGTGAAGTCATCGAGGATTTGGCCGCTGCGGAGGCAGAAGTTTCTGTAGCCTGTTTGCATGATGGCACGCCCAGTGACTTAGTCTTGTTACGCTGCGGATCTCTGCGAGAGATCAAACGGATGGGTTTTGTTGACTTCAAGGAGCAGGCTCTTCCTGAGATTGCACGCAACCATCTGGTGCGTGTGGTGCGTCGTGAGGGTCATCCTGGCATGCCCATTCGTACCCGTGATGAGTATCTGGATGCGCTTCGAACTTACCATCGAGCAAGGAATAAAGATACGAGCCGACCATTTCTGGAAGGCTGGATGCGAATTTTCAAAGTAGTCGAAGCTGGATCCCAGGTAGATGAATCGGCAATGATCCATGATTCGGTCGTGCTGTCCGGCGGCGAGGTACAGGCGGGTGCAGTGGTAGTCCGCTCAATTATCTGCGATGACGCGGTTGTGCCTGCAGGGGTGCCGGTTGTGGACCGTATCATCCAGCCTGACGATAGTATTGTCCGAAAAATCGGGTTTTGATTCTCTCTGATCGTTGGTCACAGTTTCAGGTGTACGATTTTAGGTAGGAGGTTTTGGTGCCGGTATTGATACGACCGGTCTGCCCAGATGGGTATCGGTCTATGTGGCGATTCAAATATGAATGCTGAATCAATCCGTGCCGATGACGAGAACGATCACCGACTTCGCCATGCTGCAGATGCGGAGGTTGGCCTACATTCTTCTCGATTACTGGGGATGCTGCCGACATTGCCTGATGACTTGACTGATCCTGAACAAGTTGCCCTAGCGGCATACGCTGTGCATCACATCCGCATCCTCTTGCAGATCAGTAGTCTCAAGCCTCGGGAGGAAGGTCGTGTATTGGTCATCACTGGTTCGGAGGCCGAGTCGGATAAGACCAGCTTGACCACGGTACTGGGCCTTTCATTCTCGGTTTGTGGTTCGTGGACACTTGTGATCGACGCCAACATTGTGGGTGCTGGATTAACAAGACGATTCAATAATAAGAGTGACATGGGGCTGCTAGATGCCTATGACGGGGCAGATATCTCCGGATGTGTCTCGCCTACCGAAACCAGAAATCTTGGATTGCTTTCCGTTGGTACTGCGCAGCCTCATGATGCCAATACTTTATCACCACATCAGCTCCAGCGAGTAATCATGGACGCCGCACGATCCTATGATCGTGTACTGAGTGATACGGGCCCCGTTTCGGGTAGCTTGGAGGCATCGATTGCTGCGTCATTGGCAGAGGAAACTGTGATGGTATGTTCGCGAGGTAATCAGAAGACCTTGGTGCGCAAGAGCCTTGATCGCCTTGTCTTGATTGGTATTCGTATCGCGGAAATTATCTTCAATCGCGCGTTGGATGAGGACATGGTATGCTCGTTGTATGCAATCATGAGTTTGGCACAGAGTTGGCGATCAGGATCGCGACCGGCCTGTTTGAGAATGTTGATCGCGAATGGTCCAGCCGTTTTGGCTTCTTGGCGACGGCAGTCGTGTCTTATGGTGTCACAATGGACATGAATGGAAAGCACAAGGGACGCAATGGTCCGGGTAACGGCAAGGAAAAACTGGCATGATCAGTCACTCCCAATCCGAAAGCATCGGTATGGACCCGGGGACTGTGTGGGGGTTAGGCCCGACACAATTGCACGATCGTTACTGGGCCGCCCGGGGAGCTCAGGTTGTCCGTGTCGGCGGAGACGATCGGCCACAGCCTGACGCCGATCTTTTTTTGCTTATCGATGCGGACTCGCTGGTATTGTTTCGGATCGACCAGATTGTTGACACGCTCAATTGGCTGCAGCCTCGCATGCTACTTCTTCGTGTTCATGACAATCGAGATCAGGGTTATCAGGAGTGCATTATTACCGACGATGAGGATCGTTTTCTTCGATTCGTACGCGATTACAGCGCATCCGCAACTAATGTATTACGGGTTTCGGTCACGTCGGATATCGAGGTAGCACGGATGTGGCAAGAGGCTAAAGATGCACGTAGCGGTTGGCAACATTTACGCCATTCGATTGCGCAGAACAAGCGAGCCATGGCATCCATTCGCGGACATGCGTATCGGTCCGATGATCAGGATGAGATTATGTGCTTTATGCGGGAATTGATTCAGATCTGGACGCGACCAGATGCTACCGTCGGTCGTGTGACCCGGTTGCGGGGGGCAGCCTGGGGGGATAAAGACACGACGGTGGCGATCGGGACGCAGTTCATTGGCCCGGTCTGGGTAGGTACTGGTCGCAATCTGGAACAGGTAAAAAGTGTGGTTGGCCCCGCAGTGCTCTGGGACCAGCCTGAGGCCCGGCCCGCGGCCAGTCCCGTGCGATGGGATCAGATCGAACCAGCTGAGCCAACGGCACGTCGGGTTGTGCAGCCGCGCCACCTTACGTCGTTTCAGAGAACCGGGAAGCGTGTATTCGACGTGGTTCTGTCATTATTGGCCTTGTGCGTAACGCTTCCAATCTATCCGCTGATCATGTTTCTGATTTGGATTGAAGATGACGCACCATTCTTCTTCGTTCACCGTCGCGAAACGCTGTATGGCCGAGAGTTCCCTTGCATCAAGTTTCGTTCTATGCGGAGGAATGCTGAGCAAAGTAAGGCGGAACTCTCAGAGCAGAACGTCGCGGACGGCCCGCAGTTCTATATCAAGAACGACCCGCGACTGACGCGCGTTGGAACATTTCTGAGACGATTACATATCGATGAATGGCCTCAGTTTTTCAATGTGCTCCTCGGACAGATGTCACTGGTGGGCCCCCGCCCTAGTCCCTACGATGAGAACCAGTACTGCCCGGCTTGGCGGGAGGCGCGATTAAGCGTACGGCCAGGCATCACCGGCATGTGGCAGGTCCATCGTTCCCGAAAGCACGGGCTCGATTTTCAGGAATGGATCCGCTTCGACGTCTATTACGTCGAACACATGAGTTGGAAACTCGACCTGCATTTGATTTGGTTGACCATGCTGGAGATGACCAAGATTCGGCGTATCCGATCGAATCGCTGACCCGTTTGCATCTGGGATCTTGAGTGGCCCTATTTGACACGATTCCCATCGTGGTCTAGGGATCTATCGATGGCAACCTACAGGCAGTTCAATCGACCTCACATTCTGATTTGTAGTTGGTTCGTGTGCGCGAATCGAGCACCGAATCCAGTGCAAGCTCTCAACACCCACCTGCTGGTCGTCCCGTATGGGGCGGTCGGTCTTTTTTTTGTCATTGAGATCGTATTGGTATTTATTACGATGATTGTGGCTCCGCTTAGCCGGGGGGTTGTTCGATTTTTCGCGCGAGGGTGCCGAATTGGTATGCGTGCAGCAGGTGGATGATAAAATATTTCGGCTTACGGCATAGGCCGTTCATTGAAGCAGGGCAATCCTTGTGCAACCGCAATATTGGTTATGCGAGATGAGATGTTTGATCCTGTCAGTTTATTAGCGCCGCTGCCAAGGCCAGTTCCAGGGCTAGGATAGCGGTCAGTATTAGGGCCGTGGCAAGCCCGGCGCGACCACGTAGAGAATCAAACAGTCGATGCCGTAGCGGCACCGGGACCATTGCCAACTGTGCTTCGGCATGACGTGGGCAGTAGGCGGGCAGATGTCCACGACGGGCTTGGTCTTGGACGATCGCAATGATCAGATTGATGTCGAAGTCGGTCAGGCCGAAGGATCTACCCCATCGGACTAGGCTTCGCCTATGCACCGGTGGCAAGATGGAGCCTTCCAAGGCATCGGCGGTTCGCACCGCAAGTACCCAGCGAGGATCATCGGCAGCTAGAGGTGGTCTGTTTGTCGGGGTAGTGACATGCTTTCTGGCGGCACATGATTCACTGGGGTGTACCAGACGCAGGGACGGCTGTAGATTTGTTGCGGCAGGTTTGTGATTCATCGCGGTTCTTGCCTACCAAACCATAGCACGACAAGATCTACCGCCAACCAAATCCTCGCGGATTGTGACGTCTACAGCCTTATAGGACGTGACACGATGTCCTCTTTTACTCGTGGTGGGCCCGGTTATGTGGTACCGGGGGAGTTTAGAATTGGCAGATTCGAGTTGGTGACTGGTTCACCAGTCAGATCATAGCCGTTCGCTTTGACGATTCGGCAGGGCAGCAGATCACCGGCCAGCAGTGGCTTGTGGGCGCGGACCGTGGTCAGGCCGTCAATTTGGGGTGCCTGATTGCTCATGCGCCCTTGGCCAATCGGTCCCAAGGCTTCATCAATGAGCACATCTGCCCGCATGCCCAATTCGGCTGCCTGGCAATTGCGTTCAAAGGCGATCTGTTGTTGGGCAACCATCAACTGGTCAAGCCGTTCCTGCACGAGTAGTGGCGGAATTGCGCCACCTTGTGCATGCAGCGAGCCAGCAGGAGTTCCAGATTCGGCTGAATATGCAAATACACCTAAGTGATCAAAGCGAAAATCTTGCACAAATCTCAGTAATTCACCATGTTCCTGCTCAGTTTCACCGGGAAATCCGCTGATCAGCGTGGTTCGAATGGCAATTTTTGGCACTCGATTTCTTAATTTGTTCAGCAACGATTCGATCAGGCGGCGCGAGGTGCGACGGCGCATGCGATCTAGCACCCGGTCGTTGATATGTTGCAATGGCATATCGATATACTTGACGACATTATCGAGGGTTGCAATGGCATCGATCATGGCATCCGTGAAGCACGACGGGTAGGCGTACATCAGGCGAATCCACGCTCCACCATATTCTTGGGCTACCCGGTCCAGATTCTCAAGCAGCCCGACCAGTCCCGCCTCGTATCCGATATCCTCGCCATAGCTGGTTGTATCCTGTCCAATAAGATTCAGTTCAAATGCGCCGTCTTCCATCAGTTGGCGCGCTTCGGACAGGACCCGTTTGAGCGGTTTGGATCGCATTTTCCCGCGGATCGCGGGGATCGTGCAGAAAGAGCAGTTCTGATTGCATCCTTCACTAATGCGCAAATATGTGTAATGGCGTGGAGTCAACCGTAGCCGCGAGGTGTCATCTTCGTAATAGCCCACAGCCTGCAGTCGGCGGTGGGCCTTGGCGACGGTAGCATTGGCGGCGATGCTTGAGTAGACAGGCAGTTCGACGGCCACGTCTTTACCGCTGAATGTCGGCCCGGTGACCGCTTCCATGATCCGGTCCCGATCGAATACTCCAATCATGGCGTCGATGTCGGGGCACCATTGGAGGAGTTTGGCCCGGTGCCTTTGTACGAGGCATCCGGCCACGACCAGTCGCCGCAGCTTGCCCTGTTTCTTTTTCTGCGAGGCACGGGCCAGTTCGTCTAAGGACTCTTTTTTCGACGCTTCCAGGAATCCACAAGTATTGATGATCAGCACGTCGGGATCGGCATCTTCGGTTACGGGAATCCATCCAGCCTCAGCGAGTAGGCCGAGCATCTTTTCAGAGTCGACTAGGTTCTTCGGGCATCCCAGAGATACCAGAGCAACGGTCGACGCCGCTTCGTCAGGAGTCTTTACTTGATACGGCATCTGGTTGGGGGCGGTCATTGGTGCAGATTCTACCGCTGTTATGCCAGTCTCGCTGGGCAAGCAAGGCGGATGTTAGTCGGACCGGGGTCCTTAGATACCAACACGTCAGTTATATTTGAAATCGAGTGAGTTATTCGTATGAATGTGGTGCCCGATTCGTTTAGCGTCAAGGTGGTTGTGATCGTGCGGCAAGTGATGGGTTTGTGTTTCGATGCCAGAGATGATCCACGCCAGGGTCAAACCAAGTAGCAGCATGAGGGTGAGTTTGACCCGATCGTGGCGGTGAAAGTGCAGTTCGGGCAACAGGTCGCTTAGGGAAACGCATAGGAATACGCCGGCAGCAAAAGCGGTGGCATATCCCACCCGGGTCGAGTGTTCCGCATTCACGACGAACTCGCCGAGTCCAATCAGCAGCAGCATGGCGCCGGCAGGTACGGCTAGAGAAAATAGTACGTTGATCAAGTGCCCTATGGATTTTCGATAACCAGCTCG
>CAUZOD010000167.1:0-6581 GCA_963581115.1 Phycisphaerae bacterium
AAGAGGCACTCGAGACCAGCCGGCGACTCGGATTTGCCCGTTTTGAGGCCATCCAAAACATCTACAACATGGTCCACCGGGAAGCCGAGGAAGACATCTTTGCCCTGTGCGCCGAGCACGAGGTTTCGTTTATCGCCTACAGCCCATTGGGCGCCGGATTTCTGACCGGAAAGTACACACCGAACCGTGACCAGTTGCCGATTGGGACACGGTTCCACGTGATTCCCGGCCACTGCGATGTCTATTTTAGTGATGAGGGATTTCAAGTCGTCGAACAGTTGCGGGCAAATTCAGATCGCCTCGGCCTGCCCATGGCCTACCTGGCGGGCGCCTGGGTGAGTCGGAACCCCCAGGTTGCCTGCACGCTCTTCGGTGCCCGCACCTGCAAACACGTAGACAACGGCTGCGCAACACTGGAGGCGACAGACCACATTGATTTGTTTAACGCCACATAAGAAGCCCTGGTTCACGACCATGACGAAAATGTGACCTCTCGGACCGGGTTAGTCCATCCTGTTCATCTGACTAAGGAAGTACCCATTCCCATGCAACATTCACTCATCTTCAAGCGAGAGGGGCACTATTCAGGCATGCCCAATATGCAGATCCTGCCGGATGGGCGACTGGTGGCAGCGGCCCGGGTGCAGACCAATGCCTACCATGAACCGGTCGGCGGCTGGATCGCGTTCGAGTCCAAGGACGAGGGCTCCACATGGACCCAAACTGATGACCCGACCATTCCTTACAACTGGGCGGGCAACCAGCCCCGCGAGAAGATGGAACGGATAGAGCTGATTCAGCCCGACGGTACTTATATCTGTGCCGGTTCGGTGGGCTCGGAGTACTGGCCGGTGAAGCGAAGGGCCGAAGCCAAGGAACTTGGGCTCAAGATCCAGGAGCATGAACTCGACGATGGGTTGATATCGGTGGGCGGGTACAAGCTCTTCGTCGCCCGCTCTTCGGATCGAGGAAAGACTTGGTCCAGAAGAGAGTGGCAGATGCCTGGCATGGCGCAGGTAAGCGGCAACAGGCCACCGACCTTCCTGGAAGATGGGACGATCCTCATTCATATCTACACAACTGACATACGTGCAGATCACTACAACTACGTGTGGCGATCGACAGACGGCGGAAACACCTGGCAGCTGCACCCGATGGGGACTCACACGCTATCCCTGTACATCAATGAAACGGCAATGGTCGAGGTCTCGCCCGGAACTATTCTGGCCCATCAAAGAGTTGAAAATATCCCCCAGTACCTCTTGGAGCGATGGTCTTACGATGGTGGAATTACCTGGACCGATCCATTGCGGACCGATATCTGGGGCTATCCAGCGCACTTACTGAAACTGACGGATGGCCGCATTCTCTGTGCCCACGGTCACCGCAGAGAACCCGGTGGTATTAGGGCCGTTTTGAGCAGTGATGGTGGCATCACGTGGGATCTGGAGAACACAATTGTTCTTCGAGACGATGGCGGTTATCCAAGCAACCTAAAGCACGGGCCCGATTACCCATGGGGAAGCGACGTGGGGTATCCGGTTTCGGTCCAGCTGGGTGATCAAAGCATACTAACGGCATACTACATCACAGAATCCGACGGCATCACCCACACGGCCACGACCCGTTGGAAACCTTAGCACGCCACACTCCATGTTTATCCACCAGTCCAATTGCCGTCGACTCCAATGGTGGTATAGGTGACGTAACTGGCAACGTTCGAAGTCAGGGATATCGCCACTCCAGTTATCTCGTGTGGTTGCCCGATGCGGCCGACAGGCTGAAAAGCTCGTTCTGTGCATCCATATGCATGACTTTCGAGTAATGTAGAGTTTGCGTCGGCGGACTTGGGACAATCTGCGTAGGCACGCGGACGGCAAACTCCGCGTGGTCCAGGTTCTTGTAGAGGATGTACGCCAACTCCATTCGGCGGATCAGTGGAATGGATGCGGAATCGAAATCTGGAAAGAGGACAGGTCCCACATCCAATGTAAATCCCTTGATAGGCGGATGAACATTCATATAGACCACGGGATACTCCAGGACGGCTTTCCATCGGTCACTTGTATCACCGATCGTGGTCCGGCCGACCAGAGGTTCAAATGCCAGTGTGGCGGTAATAATGTCGTCTGGAGACGGTAGTGGCCGCGCTGTAATGCGAGGCAAATGGAACTGAAAGTCGCTCCAATATGAGTTCTGTCCATCAAAATCGGGTGGATTGTTCTCGTCATTACCAACCTGAATCAGATCGGCATCATGATCAGCGAATTTCTTGGCCAGCATCCAGTCGTCTTTACAGAATATCAGACACACTTCCGCGGTCGGTACCTGCACGATACCGCCGTCCTTGTACATGTGTTCACCAATACAATTCTTTCCTAGAAAGAACTCGCCGGTTTGCCCCGTCTCCTGATTTGTCAGTTCACATCGCGCCAGAAGTTGCGTGCGGCATGTGTTGCAATCAACACCGGCGCGGGCGGCGGTATTCAGTGCAAAACAATTGCGATAATCAAGGATATCCACGTATCGCATCCCATACGCTCAGACTTCGATCTCAGATATCGCTACCCGGCGACCACCAACTTCGCGACTCCGCAGACCAGCAAGAACGATTTTCATCAGCTCCACCGTCTGAGCAAAAGGATAGGGGCGATGTCCGGTCTTGAGAAAATCGACATAACCTACCAACTGCGCTTTGAATGCGGGGAAGGAGTCGTCAAACCATGCGGAAAGATGCCCCGTGGTTCCATAGACTGCCATGTGCCCGTAGCCGCCGACCATATCGTCAATAACAAACACAGACACATCGACACCACTATGGTGAGTTATATGAGTAACGTGAGACGACCCGCTGCCCGTATTGGTGACGGAACTCCACTCGCCCGGATCAAGAAATGGATAAACAGCCTCGAGGGCATGAATCGCGTATCGCTCCCAACTATTGTTCATGGTCATAACGATCAGACGTAATTCTCCGATCTCCTTGATTCGTTCTCGCAATTCCACAAAACGTGGACTGTAGCGCATGCCACTTCCGGACATGATCGGCTTGCCTTCGTTTACCCAGGCAACGAATTGACGAAGATCTGCCAAGCAGTCAACCATCGGCTTATCGACGAATACCGGCAGCCCGGCCTCGACAAACGGACGAGCGCGGGAAACGTGCTCGTGTCCAATGTCGGTCGGGATCAAGACCGCATCCACCTGACCGATGACCTCCTCGGGCTGATCGACGATGTTGGGGATCAGGCTCGCGGCAGCAACCCGCGGGGCATCAACAGGGTCGTCGCACCAGACGTGGGTCACACGTGCCCCGTCAATGCCAAACGCCTCCTTCTCTTGATCACCCAGATATTGGCAGATGCGATTGAAACCGCATTGGGCCATGTGGCTTGGATCATAGCCATTGATAATAGCCGACCAGCTGAAGGGGTGACCGTTATTCTCTACCATTCCCAGAACCGCGAGGCGAATATTGTCAGGATCACGCACCAGAGTCATGGGCATATCTTTCAAAGAATGAACAGTTGCACAAGCCGACTCTTACTGGAATCCAGCGATCAAATCTATTGCCGACTACGCCGACTGTTTACCAACTCGTCCAACCGCCGTCGACTCGGATGGTGGTGCCGGTAACGTAACTGGCCGCGTCCGAAGCCAGGTACACCGCCGCTCCAGCTATCTCGTGCGGTTGCCCAATGCGGCCAAGCGGTACCTGCCGACTTAACCGTGCAATAAATTGCGGATTCTTGCTCTGTGAAGACGGAGGGGGAAACGGCCCGGGTACGATCGCATTGACACGAACGTTGTGCGGAGCCCACTTCGCCGCCTGGTATCGCACCAGCATCAAGATCCCTGCCTTCGCTGTGCAATAGTGGACCGGAATCTGCAGCTTATCTTGGTCGTAAAGGTGGGGGTATGGACTGACAAGACCATACATGCTGCTGAACTGGATAATGCTGCCGTGACCTTGCTGGACCATGATCCGGCCCGTTTCACGCCCAAGCACAAACGCAGCATCGAGGTTCACGCTCATGCCATCACGCCATTGAGCCAGGGACATCTCTTCCATGGGGACATTGGTGTATCGGAACGTCGTATTGACCATGACGTCTAATGATCCACACCGATCGAAAATGCCATCGGCAGCTGCGGTAACGGCGGCTTCATCCTCGACATCCAAGATCAGGGTCTCGGCCAAATGTCCCTGGGAAATGATCAGGTCGTATACCTGCGTCGCTGCGTCCCGGTTCACGTCGGAAACAATGACATGAGCCCCCAGGGCGGCCAACTCTGCACAGATCGGTCCGCCCAGGTAACCTCCGCCGCCGACCACCCACGCCACCTTTCCCGACATGTCGAATAGCTTGCTCAAAATGATCCTCCATAATATTCGGCCTCACCATTTGAAGCCGCCACGTGGACATCTAATTCTTCTCTTTCACCTAGATATCTACCAGTAAGCAAACAATTTAAGTATTTGATATTTGTGATTCTGTGCCGGATGTGGATTGTTGTCAACTCATAACTGCTCGCGCCAGAAGAAGTGGTTCCGCCATCGTGTCTGACAGCATGGAATCCGAAAGATATGGAGTAACTATAAAACGAAAACTAAACTGCCCGATTGCTGTCGCAGAAATTATTCGACCAAAATGTGGCGTATCGCCATTCTAAGACCTAACGATTATACCGACCCACTAATTAATTTCATGCCAAGACTGAACCCTGGAGCAGTACCAGCAGCAGATGGCACGTAAGATATCTGGGTTAGGAGTTCATGGCTCGGCGCGTTACGAGTTGGCCGCCACAATCCCTGGTGATTTGTGCCAGTTGCTCCCACAGATACGGCGCACTGGCATAGTCAACCCACAATCGGTACTGCGGCATTCCCTCAACTGGATCCGGAATGATGGCACAGGTGGTGCCAGCCACGCGGGTAAAAATGATCCGCCGTGCAGGTGTACCGGAAAAATCAATGGCGCAGGTCTGTGCGAATACCTCGACGGCCCGCCGGCCGGACAACTCAAACACGGCCCCTTCATGTTCGAAGCCGTACACGCCCGACGGTGCCGATTCAAGCGATTGGTGCCACTGGCCAGCCGAATCCGGGCCAGAAAATACGATAACAAACTCTTCGCTACCGGTGCGTACAATCTGGGTGCCGCCGGCTTCGCCATGAATCTGATAAATCTCGTCCAGCACAACCCTCTCTTGCTTACTTAGCCACGTTGCCGCCATAGGACCCTTGACCCCGACTTTGAGCACCGGGCTCAAATCCGCCAGGGCCAGGTCCGCTGTGATAATAGGATCTGAATCGCTTCCCATGGGTCGGACCGACTCGACCGGACTGCGATGCGGCGTATTGGGCATGATGGGCCTCGTAAACGAATTGGGTGGCAAGTCTGGAGATCGGAGTTAAATTAAGTCGCCATGAAATCCGATAACGGTTTTTGAATAACGCTGTTACTGCTTCTGCCTTAGATTGTCAGGATCATAAAAGGGCAGGCTCACGATCGTCGCAGGGACCAATTGTTCATTCTCGACCCGCACGGTCACCTGAGTGCCCGGCTTGGCCAAATCGCGATGCACCAGGGCCATGCCCAAGGGATAACCCAGTGTGCTCCGTGCGGCCATGCTCGTGATGCGACCTGCGATTCGACCATCCTGGATGATCAGGTGACATTCCTGCGGCAGCAGGCCCCGGAAACCTTCATCCCAACGAATTCCGACCAGCTTTCGATCCACCTCCTCTCGGGTCATTACGTCAACGCTGCGTTGGCCTACAAAGAAATCCTTGTCCTTGCCGATCGCCCATCCGACATCGGCCTCATGCGGGTTGGTTAGCGCATCGGTGTCCTGCCCGACGATCAGGTGCCCCTTCTCCAGACGTAGCAGGCGCTGGGCTTCAACCCCGAACGGACGGATCTGTTCCTCGGCACCCGCAGCAAGCAAGCAACGCCAGACGTGCAGCCCGCTCGACGCCGGCACGTGTACCTCGTAGCCCAGTTCACCGACGAATCCAACCCGCATGACCGTTGCGGGAACATCGGCCACTAGTCCACGGCGCGCAGTCACGTATCCAAAAGCTTCCGCTGAGAGGTCCAAGTCAGTCAGCGGAGCCAAAGTCCGACGACTGGCCGGACCGGCCAGATTCATCGCCGCCAAGTCTGCAGTGACGTTGATGAGTGTAACCTTCGCGCCCCAGAGCAGTGCCCATCGCTGCATTTCACGATAGAACGCATCTACACCGGAACTTGTGGCCGTCACATAGAACCGGTCTTCGGCCAGACGGGCGATCACACCATCTTCAATCACCACGCCGGATTCATCACAGGCCACGCCGTAGCGATAGCGACCCACCTTTAACTTTGCAAATCGGCCGGCATAGATTTGTTCCAGGAAATCGACAGCATCGGCACCGCAGACATACAGCTTACCCAGTGTACTGACGTCGATCAGGCCAAGATGATGGCGGACGTCTGTTGCCTCCGCGAGAATGCAATCGTCGCGGTTGTGTCCCTGGCACTGATAGTATTCCGGCCGATACCACGATCCGGCATGAAAGAACACCGCTCCATGCT
>CAUZOD010000168.1:0-6564 GCA_963581115.1 Phycisphaerae bacterium
ATAGTGCCAGTACTGATCAGATTCGGCCTGCCAGCATAGCCCCAACTCCTCATCGCCCAACCAGATGTTTGGGCTGAAGCGGAACGCCATATCACCGCGAACCGCATCGCCGTGTCGGACCGAAGCGTCCTTCAAGCTCCTGCGGCCGTTGTAGTAGAGCGTCATGTGACGCGTACGCAGGGGAATCTTCAGCGTCAGTTCTTCGAGGGATATGTCGCGCCGAGCCTTGACCTCGCAGTCGAAGATCATGTAACCATCGTACCCAACGCTGGTGTCTATCCGCAGCGTTATGCGGCCGCTCTTGCAGGTTTGTTCGAGAGAGGCTTCGGTCTTGATGACATCCTTCAGGTTGATCCGACCATTCTTCCAGGCGATGGCCTTGCCGTCCGCACGGCCACCCAGGGTGATCGGTGAGGTCAGAATTTCCTTCCCCCCTGTCTCGATCTGCCGGGGGAACAGAGTCGTACCGAAGGTATGCCGCCGGCCCCAAACGCGCACCTCTACGGCACCGTCTGGCTTCGTTTGCGCTTCCACCGGAGTCCACGGCGGCATCACTTCGTCGGAATAGCCCTCCCTGGTATGGACCCAGTCCGGCTTCTTCAAGGAGGCATGGCGATAGACCGTATGTACCAATTTTCCATCGGGAGCAAGGATGCTTGCTACCCCATCCAGCGACTTGCTCTCCAGACCTGAGAGTGGAAAAGTCGCGGTAGCCACATAGCGCCCGGACCCTTTGAATGCCTCCTCCAAGGGGATGGTCTGAGTCACTACCGCCTTTGTGCCATCTCCGTTGAGAAGCGTCATCTCGGCCCTATAACCGGCATAGTCGCTCCCCTTGCAGGACAGGCGCAAAGCCACGGCGTCCTCATACCAGTGCGTCTCCACCGCCAGCGTTTCGTCACGGTGGGGAGGAACCTCCTGTCCTTTGGCGTGCGCGGCGATCTCCGCTGCACTCAGCGCCCGGCGGTACAGACGGAACTCGTCCAGATCGATTGGGCTCGTCACTGCGATCTGCTTCGCTGATCTGCGAGAAGGGGAAAGGACCAGTGGAATGGGCATGTATGCGTCGCGGACTAGATTCCCGTTGTGATAGTAGCGACATCGGGGATACTCAATCACCATCGTGATATGTGCCCATTTGTCGCTCAGAATGCTTCGGGTCACAGGAAGCAAAAAGCTCTCGTTTCCGTGCACCGAGTCCACTGCGCTGAAGCCCGACATCAGTTGATACCAGGTCACCACGGAGAAATGGAGGTAGTTGGCCTCGAAGAGAGTGGCAAGACCGCGGCCCGTCACGGGGCCATTGAACCGAACCCACATCTCTAGGGTCATGTCCCCACTCCAGAAAAGAGAGTCCGAATTGGGACAGTGGAGCACAGACTTTTTGCCATCAAACCGCAGCACCCCATGCCTGCCGTTGTACTCTTCCAGATATTGCCCCTTCACGATCCTTCCATCGTTGCCATACGAGCTCAGGTCTTTCGCCGTATCGCCCGTATCTGTATGGAAGGTGTAGTGGAGGACCAATGAGTCATCGGCAACAGATTTGGAGCCTACATTTGTCAATACGCAAAGGCACGTGACCGTACACAACCATTGCAATCGCGACATTTCATGATCTCCATTTCAAAGATATATAGGCTTCTGTCCTCAATCCAAAAGAGGATCGTTAGAATTCTCTGTAGACTGCAGGTCGAATTCGCCGAGTGCCACATCGAAATGCGTAGTTTGCTTGGGACATGTGGGATATAAGCATCGAGATTCAAGCATTTAAATTTTCTGTGCCTACATTCGCAGTTCCAGTGCCAGAGTAGTCTGTGGCCCAGCCTCTAGTTGCAGCCTTGCTGTTTGCTTTGCGGTATTGATTGTAACTTGGTTATCCGCCAACTGCTGGCCGTCGAGTCTGGCTTTTTTGACTCCGGTGATCTGGTGCACATTCAGTGTGTAGTGCCGTGCTAGCTCGGTATGGTTTTCGAGTCGGACTCGGGCACCATCATTGGTTGTCTGGATTGACATCGTGTTTGTGATATCTGGAGATTCGTTCAAGCGGAACTCTGAAGCAACACCGGGATAGAGATCGAACTGTAAATTTTGAGGAATGCGATCGTCTAGAGAATCTGTCAGCGGTTGCCACGGTAGGAATGCGCCCATTTTGACAAATACTGGCAGTCCCTGCACCTCGTGTAGCGGGGCTTCGATCTCCACTGTAATCGGTCCGCGGAACAGTCGATCTGACCAGAGATGAATCCAGTCTCCCTGCGGCAGATAGACGTTCCGCGATTCGGCGCCGGCTTGCGTGACCGGTGCGACCAGGAGCCAATCGCCCATGTAGAATTCGTCTTCGATGGGATATGTCTGGGAGTCGAGCCGATGATGGTAGACCAGCGGGCGCAGGATCGGTTCGCCGGTCCTTGCCGCGTGCAGGGCATAAGAGTAGATGTACGGCGTCAGCCGGTACCGGACCTGGAGAAACTGCTTGAACAACTGGGCGGCCGCGGGCGAGCAATCCCAGGGGAACTTGGGCTTGCTGCACCAGTTGTTGTGGATGCGCGGGGTCGGGACGAAGAATAGGCTCTGGCACAGACGTCGGCAGATGTTCTGGTCGTCAAATATTTCAGCCAGTTTCTCCTGCTCGTTCCGGTAGCCTTCGTTGGGGTTGCGTGACAGGCCGAAGCCTGCCAGGTCGTAGCTGGTCAGAGCATAACCAGCCATCCCCGCGTTCAAACAGAACGAGATATCATCCTGGAACGCATCGATCCCGTGGCGGGTATCACCCGGCCACGGCAGCCCGTATCGCTGCCCGCCGATGCCGCTGCCACGTGTCAGGCAGATCGAGTTTCGGTGACCATTGCGGCCCATGATCTCGGCCAGCAGCCGGTTCCACAAGGATCCGAATAGGTTTCGCGAAGGCAGACCGGGGCGGATCTGGCCGCTGACACGGTCGGAGTGATCAGTCCACCATAGTGCGGCACCATCCTTTATCAGCGGGGTGATCAGGTCTTCGTAAAACTTTTCGGATTCCGGATCAGTGACACGGGGCACCACCTCCTCACCGTGCCGGCGCAGCCGGCCAGAGTGGACCTCCCGATCGGCCGTCTTCTGGTTGAAACTGCGCGAATTCAAGTGCAGGCAGGTGTGAAAATTCAGTTGGTCCAATTCATGGATCATGGCCGCGCCGTCGCCAAACTTCGGGTGCCATTGCAGGTCGTCGCTGATGTACTTCTTGCCTTCTCTGTAGCTGGTCACGAAGTTGGGGCCTCCGCGCCAAGGCCCGTCCAGGACCATCGCATCACAGGGGTAACCCTCGTTGCGCATACGGCTGGCGGTATTCACGACGTCTGCGGTGTGCTCAAACGTCTGGCTGCTGCACCAGAATCCGAGCCACCATTTGGCTGGTAGCGGGGTGCGCCCACAGATTCGCGTGTACAACTGAACAATGCGGCTGAATTGCGGCCCGTAAAAGAGGAAGAAGTCGCAGTCACCTCCAGGGGCGTGGCAGTACCACTGGTCGGGTCGACCGCGCCCCATATCGAAATAGACGTGAGGCCAGGGATTATTCAAGAATAGGCCGTAGCCTCTGGTGCTCAGGAAAAATGGGACGGGGAATCCGCCATAGTCACCGCTGACCAGTCCAACCTTGACGGTAAAAATATCGACCGATGAGCCGGTGCGCCGGGGTGGCATAATGCGTCCACCGAATCCGAAGAACTGCTCATCGTCGAGCCGGAAATCGCAGAGCATGCGGTGTCCACTGTATTCTGCGGGTTCGGCTGAGAAGCGGATTCCGCCATGCAGTGTTTCTAGTAGCGGTGTGCCGTCAGACCCCGACATGCTGAAATCGCCATTGGCGCGATCCAGGACAAGTTGCAATTGGTCGGTCGTAAAAGCAATTCGCCCGTCATCAATCTCGTGCGTGAACTCGCAGGGCGATGGGGTTTCATCGATCAAACCGAGGGACCCAGTTGTAGATTGCGTGGGCGGTTCACCGTGGGGTACGGCCCGGATCCGCAATACACCCGGAGCAAACGCGTCGAGGCGGACCACTGCTCCAGACGGTGAAGTCAGCGTGAGGCCCTGGTCATCCTTCTGGTGAACGGAAAGGTTATCCATCAACGTTTCAAATGCCTTCACGGGAAGATTCGCCTGTTCGTATGGTTGATCGAACAGGGTGTCGGGATGTAGATGCAGCGTTCGGGATACATGCTTCATGGCAGTTTTTCCCTGTGGGAGGCCGAATGGATCAAGATGTTCTTCACATGTGTTTTTTGAAAGTATTTAACGCTCGCGACCACATCTGTTCCGAAAGGACATGGCCGGAGTTCGGTTCAACGTAGGAAGTAAACCGATTGGTGGCATCGGCTCGTTTGTAGGCATCGGCGATGGTATCGATCGCCTGTCGGACCTCGGGCAACGGGCTTCCGGTATCTTCTTCGCCAAAGTTCAGGTGCAGAGCACGTGAGGCAATCAGTGCTGCGATATCGGGCGTGTCCCCATAGCGGGCCAGGCCGGGGATGAAGTTGGGGCAGCAATGAGTAATCCTCGTGCGTTCGATAGCGGCATAGGTCGGCAGGCAGCAGTTGCCGACCAGGGCGATCAGTCTCGGCTCCCAGGGACCCACGAGCCAGGTATGCGTCGAGCCCATCGAATGGCCATAGCAACCCAGGCGTTTGGGATCGACCTCCGATCGACTCACTAGGTAGTCCACAGCCCGTTGCATATCCAGGATATTCTTCCAGGCCATGGACCGGCCGGCCACCACGTAGCGCAGGAACTGGTAGAACTCATATTGTTGATCCCGCAGCCGCTTGTCGGGATCCTGGCGTTGCTCGAAACACAACGCATCAGGACAAAGCACAACGTACCCTTGCTCGACAAGGCGCACGCCAGTGTGATGCATCGGATCTCCAGCCAAGCCGGCCGGTTCGCTCTTGCCCAGGTGCCATTGGCCATTGTGTTGGTGCCAGACAGCAATAGCCGGGGCCGGGTTTGTCGCGTTGATACCATCGGGAATGAGCAGATACGCGGGAACGCTATCCCCCGGCTCTACCTGGTAGGTCACAGCTTGCAGTTGGAATCCGTTGTGCTGTTCGGTACCAGTGACGTTCGGTTTCAGGTCACAGGGGTCGGGCCAAGGACCCCCGAGGCAGGACAGGAGCCTTTTCCGAAAAATCTTGGGGTCGGTCGAGGACGTCGGTTGCTCGTTCATCACCGTTATCCCGCTGTGATTGGTCGCAGTTTCTTGGCCAGGTATTGGCCGATCTGGATCATGCCGGCATCGCCAGGATGTGTCAGGTCGATGGTGTATCCATCAATGTCGCGCAGCAGTTCGTCACCGGACAGTAGGTGGAGGTTGGGGCGGGAGGATTCTTCGACCAGTTCGCGCAGTACTTGTCGGTACTCGTTGGCGATTTCCGGTTGATGCAGCGTGAAGGGCTGATCGGGTGTCGGGGGATCGAGATTCGTACAGACGTCAGGGTAATAGGGCCACAGCGTGATGCAAACCACCGGTCGCGTCGGATCAGCACCCGCGATGGTGTCGATCATGTATCCGGCCCGCTTGCGGAACTGTTCTGCCGTGAAACCGCCCCCGATCATGTTCAGCGAAATCGCCAGCGTGGCAAAGTCCCAGTCCGTTCGCAACGCAATGTAGTCAGCCAATTGTGGCTCGCACCATGCAGAGCCCGCCGATCCTAGGTTGATCAGGTTCGCCCCGAGCCGGCGCGCGGTCTGCGCGATGTAAGTCAGGTGCATTGCGGTGGCGGAGAACCCATCGGTGATTGACGTGCCATAAGCCAAGTACGTGCGTGCGGGCAGTTCATCAGGGTTAGGCGGACGTAGGCCTTGGCCCTGGATGTCGTGAAATTGCAACGTCGCGTGTTTGTCCAAGCCACGCAGTGTCAGCCGCCAGACATTGGGTGAATAATCACAGTTGTCACACACACCCGGGCGCAGTTGTGCCACTCGTTCGGGGTACGTCAGCCGGATCGTTGTCGGCTCGTTGCCGATTACATGTCGTCTGTTGTCCTGAAATCCACCCCAGAACGCGATCATTTCACACGCCGTGGTCGGGCACGACAGTGTCACCTCCACTGTTTCCGACTTGCTGAGAAATCGGATCTCCGCTCCGTCCGGCGCAAGCATGCGCCCCGCTGCCTTGTCGTTGAGCGCCACACGCACCTGCTCCGGCACTCGCTGGACCCGCAGACCTGCCAGCCTGGGCACCTTGCGCAATTCCGCCACCCCGTGAAACGCCACATTTTTGTACACCAGCATGCCTCCGTACTTTCCCATTTTCATCATGACAGACAGTGTACCGGCCTCGCCCCGCGAAACAGGCAAAGCTCACCGATCCTCACACCGGCCGAAGTCCACGGTTCCGGCATTGGGGTTGAATGGGCATCGTCTTAAATTCCCGTTTTGGAAAAATTCTGCAGCCCTCTTACTGCGTCCGCCACTCGAAGCAGTTAGTAAGATCGCGATGCCGCCCAGTGCTGTCAGAACATTACTGGAGTTGAGCGACACGAGGTGCCGCATTTGAATACCTCACGTGCTTAATATGCTCAC
>CAUZOD010000169.1:0-6547 GCA_963581115.1 Phycisphaerae bacterium
GTGTCGTGGCCTGCAAATCTAGGCCGATAATCAGGCGAGGATCCGTCATCTCGATTACCTTGTGCAGGTCGTCGGCACCCATGAGCGGACCGGCATTAACCACGATCGCTCCGAGCTTCTGAATCGCGAGAAAGGCGACGATGAATTCAGGGCAATTGGGCAGGGTCATCATGACTCGATTGCCGCGGATAACGCCACTCTCGGCCAAACCCCCTGCCAGACGATTGACCTGTTTATGCAGCTCGTGATAGGTCCAGTCCAGGTCGTGATATCCGATAGCAGATGCTTCGGGAAAGCGTGCGGCTGTTTGATCCAGAATCTGACCGAGAGTAGTGTTTGGATAACATAACCGGCGCGGGATCCGCAACCTCTGATATGCGTCCGGATTCGACGGTTCACTTACACAGTGACCGTTGTCTCCATGGCGGAGCGTTCGTGTCCACCAAGCCCTCCAGTTGTTGGGCAGTAACATCATGCCTGTATTCTCCAACCTCGTCGCGGCCGTATATCATTTCAATACAACGCCAAAATTAATCTGATTTCTGGTGAATCTGGCCCGGATCGGTGAGGAATGCCAGGATTTCAGGCAGAACCTTTTCAGGGAATTCCAAGGGTGGATTGTGTCCCGCCCCCTGGACCAGCATGAAACGACTGTCGTGGATGGCTTCGGACAACTGCCGGGCATAGCAGCATGGAATCAGCATGTCGTGCTCGCCTGCAATCACCAGCGTGGGTGATTTAACCGCCTGCGGTTTCATGGCCTCTTCTGCAGCTCCCAGGCAGATCAGTTGCCCAGCCAGAGCCCGCCGGGAGACTCCGTCCTGAAGCTGGCGCAAAACTTTATCGTCGATTTTGTCAGGATTGGCGTCCAACCAGACGGGACCGGTACCCAGCAATGCCATCGCCCGAAGATAGGCCCGCCACGGAAAGTGGCGCATGGTACGCCCCACCAGTTTGGTCATCTCCCGTAGGTAGGGCCCGAAACGACGCGCACAGGAGATCAGAACAAGACGGCGCACGCGGCATGCATGATCCACGCTGAAACGCTGAGCAATAATTCCTCCGAGTGATTGTCCAAGCACATGTGCGGTGTCAACCTGCAAGTGCTCCAAGAGTTCCAGCAGATCAGCACAATAATCTTGGAGAGTAATCGCCTTGCGCCTGACTTCTGAACGCCCGATGCCTCGATTCTCGGGTATGATAAGGCTAAAGTTTTGCGCCAATTCATCTGCAATTGGGTCCCAAAACCGCGCAGTTCCGCCAAGGCCGGGGATAAGCAGTAGAGGATCCCCTTGTCCTCTTAATTCGTAATAACATCGCGTATCTGTTAGATCGGCGTAAGGCATCAGCGCTCCTGAACTACTAAAGTAGACGCGCAATTCTTGCCAGCCATCTTCTCAATTTTCTGTCCGGTTTTTATGTAGGTTCGATACCTACTGTGTTAATACGGCAAGATAGGATGACTGGTTCACTGCCTGTGGCCATTTAAATAGGAGATTGGGTTAAACAGGTGGTAGCGGCTATAATGACTTTGGTGTCTGCATTCGGTCTAATTCGATGATGGATGATTGCTTCGGGAAGCCAATTGTGGCTGAATCGGCCATCGATATTTATCCATCACTCGACTAGAAATGGAGGCTGTCCCGAATGCGTGCCTTAGTCGTCAACGAATTTGGATCGCCAGAGGTTCTGTGTCTTCGCGATTTCCCCGATCCTACTCCCGGCGAACAAGATCTTCTGATTGAAGTTCATGCATCGGCACTGAATCCAATTGATTTCAAGATTCGTCGAGGGGCATTGGCGAAAAACCGCTCATTCCCCTTCGTGCTCGGATTCGATGTTTCTGGCATAGTTCGTGCCGTGGGGAAGGAGGTCGCTGGCTTTTCACCCGGTGATGCAGTCTATGCCTCGCCCAGTCTGGTTCGCAATGGTGCCAATGCAGAATTCGTCTGTGTCGATGCCCGTACGGCGGCACCAAAGCCACGAAGTTTAGACCATCTGTACGCGGCCAGTCTTCCGCTAGTTACGCTGACTGCATGGGAAGCGATCTATGATCGCGTTGACCTGGACGGTACTGAAACAGTGTTGGTACAGGGAGGTGGAGGTGGGGTAGGGCATGTTGCAATTCAGTTAGCGCGGCTACGTGGCTGCCGGGTGCTAGCCACAGCCAGTCGCAATGAATCCATGCAACTCTGTCTAGAGATGGGCGCTGATGTGGTGATTAATTATCGGGAAGAGGATGTCATCCATCGTATCAATCAAGAAACCAATGGATACGGGTGCGAGGTTGTTTTTGACTGTGTTGGCGGTGATGTATTCGACTGGTCTCCCACTTGCGTAAGAGCTAATGGACATATGATCTCGATTGCCGGCGGCGGTGCTAACATGAGCAAGGCTTGTAATAAACTGTTTGTCCGCAATGCAACGCTTCATTTTGAGATGATGGGCGTGCCCACAATGTACGGAGTTAATCCAGAAAAACAGGGAGAAATCTTGCGGCAGGTGGCAGTACAGGTAGACTTGGGGCATCTGCGCGTGCACGTCAGCCGGGTTTTCGACCTAGAACAGTTGCAGGAAGCTCACAGTCTGCAAGAGCAAGGTCATGTTGTGGGGAAATTGGCACTACGAGTTCTTAATTAAACCGAAGTGATCCGATCGATGTACGTCTCGGCAATCAAGTCCGACTTTGTGATGGCCAGCTTGGACATCAGGTCATGAGCAGTTTCATGACCGTATTGTGTGGACTGTCCGGGTTCAATCACCACTTCGATCTCGATGAACTGTCCCAGTCCGTCGACTGTGTCTAGATGAATTCTCGCTGGCGGGATTTGAAAAAACTCTTGGCGTTTGTGCACCTCGCCACTTATCTCCAGAATGTGGTCCAAGATCTGCTTCACCCGATCGGGGTCTTCGATGGGTATAACACGATAGCGAGATGTTCGTGTGCCACACAGATTGGGCCGCTCATATTGAATCAGTGTGGCAGGTTTTCCGACAGTTTCCCGCAACTTCAGCCGCCCTCGTACATGTAAAGAATGTATCACACTGGTCCATGACCATGGCCGGCCCGTTGGCCAGAGAGGCTGTCAGAGCTTTCTGTCGTACCGGATGCCGGGCAAACGCCTTGAACTCCATATTCACCGGCATAGTTGACATCGTACTAAGTTCTCTCCATTGCGTAGTTTTCGGACCTGGGCTAATCACTAATTGTTCAGGGAAAAGAGGGAAATGGCCCGATTTTTCTGCGCAGATTAAGTGCATTCTGCTAACAGTCGATGGAATCAAAACTAGCGGATATTCTTGGAAACTGTGCGATGAGAAGCACTAAGAAGTGGGATCAGGGACGCAGTACCCATCTGAGTTTTAGGCCTGGCTTCAGCCTCCTGGAATTGGTCATCGTGGTTGTGATCATCGGGATCGTGGCGGCTATCGCTGTTCCCCGTTTAAGTCGCAGTGCGACTGGGGCCGCTGATGCGGTTCTTCGTAGTGACCTGGCGGTGCTGAGAAAGGCCATTGATCTGTATGCGATTGAGCATGGCGGAAAATTTCCAGATCTGAAAAATGTCACCGCTAAGCTCACGCTATACACAAACTTCGTTGGTCATCATTTTGGCTTAACGACAAAGGAACATATTTACGGTCCGTATTTACGCTCGATTCCTCCTGTCCCTGTCGGCCCCAATCGTGGCCAGACAGGTATTGCCATTGAACCAGAGGAGGGCATCGGCTGGATATATGACCCAATGGTGGGGCAGATTCGTGCCAACAGTGGCACTGCCATGGATGACAGAAGTATCCTCTATTCCGATTATTGATCACTGTCATATCGTACTTGTGGGGCAATAGCGTCTGCTAATTAGTTCTAAGATTGATATCGTGCCATCATGTCCCCACGTCTGACACAGAAAGTTCTATTGATCGGCTGGGATGCAGCGGACTGGCGGATCTTACGTCCGCTTATGGATCAAGGCCTGATGCCGGCATTTTCTAGGCTGGTTAGTAGTGGAGTGCAAGGCAAGATTCTTTCCTTGCACCCAATCTTATCCCCAATGCTCTGGAATACAGTTGCTACTGGAAAGCTAGCCGACAAGCATGGAATCTATGGATTTGTAGAGCCTAAGCCCGATGCTTCGGGGATTCGTCCTGTGACCAGTACCAGTCGGCGGTGCAAGGCGATCTGGAACATGCTTTCCCAGAAGGGGTTGAGATCCAACGTGGTTGGTTGGTTTGCCAGTTACCCAGCGGAACCGATCCGAGGGGTGGTGGTAAGTGATCGTTACGCTGCTCAGATTCACAGACCACCAGCACAGAGAAATTATCAGGATGGTGTCATACAACCATCACAACTAATCGCAGATCTGAATGAACTGGTGGTCAATCCATGGGAGTTAAATGCCGAAGCAATCCTCCCATTCGTTCCAGATGCAGCGGAGGTAGATCAAGCTACGGATGATCGTTTGCGTAAGTTAGCAAAGCTTTTAGCCAAGACGAGCACTATACATGCGGCCGCTTGTCGCGTGATGGTCGAGGAACCCTGGGACTTTATGGCCGTGTATTACGATGGAATTGATCATTTTGGGCATACCTTCATGCCGTATCACCCGCCAGCAATGCCGGGGATTTCAACGACGGATGCACAGATCTACGGAAAATGTGTTACCGGCTGTTATCGTTTTCACGACATGATGCTCGATGCGATGCTCCAATATGCCGGTCCAGATACGACAGTCGTGCTCGTCAGTGACCATGGGTTTCACAGCGATGCACAACGGCCTAGCACCGATGGTTATGCTAATCCAATTGCTTGGCATCGGCCATTTGGAATCGTCGTGGTTGCTGGGCCGGGAATCAAGTCAGGCCAAGATCTGTACGGCGCCACGTTGGCCGACATTACACCAACGATTCTTTCCCTTTTCGGTTTTCCTGTTGGCGCTGACATGGATGGGCGGCCTTGGCTGGAAATTTTCAATCAGCCGGTTCGCGGCGAAAGAATTCTCAGTTGGGAGCAAAACGAAGATGGCCAGAGCGGGATGCATCCACCCAATATGCAGGAGGATTCGAATATGGCAGCCGAGTCCATTCGGCAACTGGTCGAACTCGGTTACATCGAAGCACCTCCACCCGAGGCTGACCAGGCGGTGGCCAGGGTCATGCGCCAGCAACTAGTGAATCGGGCTATGGCCCTGACATACAGTACCCGTCGACAACAAGCACTGCCGCTGTGGGAACAACTGGTCCAACTGGCTCAGGAGGAAGAAGATCACGGCCAACTTCAGGCGTTTTTAGTTCAATTGGCCTTTTGTCTTCTCAATCTGGGACGCTACGACCGTTGTGAATTAGTACTTCAATCGCTTGATCTGCATTATTGCCATTCCGTGAGCGTAGAACTGATGTTTGCTGAGATTCGGATTAAGCAAAACCGGCCAAAAGAGGCTCTTGTACACCTGGATCGAGCCGGTGACCGTACTGATATCCCGCAAGCTAAGATCCAGATCGGGCAGGCCAAACTGCAACTGGGCCGGATCGATGAAGCAGAAGAGGCGTTCCACACCGCGTTAGAAATTGACGAAGAACTGGCTGCTGCCTACCACGGATTGGCCTGCGCAGCATTGGTCCGACAGGATTTTGAACGTGTTCTTAATCATTCGTTGTGTGCGGTGGGTCTAACGCACGCTATGCCGATGGCCCACTACCACCTGGGATTGGCTCTAGCCAGAATGGACAGAATGGAAGAAGCGGTATTTGCTCTAAAAACAGCGATTGGTTTGCAGCCACATCTGCAGTGTGCACACAAATTACTTGGGGAAATATATGGCCATACAGGACGTAATTCTGAAAAATTCTGGCATCACAGTATTAAGGCCAGTGCCAATGGAGCGAGACTTACGATAGATCCGGATGAGGCACCGCCAAATGGGCCCGCGAATTGATTTATGCAAAGATTCTCGGCATCAAAACCGCAGAGAAATTTCTATTGTGTCTCAAGGAGTTCAATTTGCATCACTCGGGACAAATTGCGTGATAGTGTGATGATGATTTTTAGGTAATTTTATTGTGATCGACGACATGAGCCGGATTCCAATGCAGTAGCGGGGTAGTCGGCTGCTACATAACAGGCTATAATATATAAAACTGTAGGTTCTGCCGTAATATATTGAGGCCTGGTGTGGCACACTGAACCACAGTAGGAAGGGATATGAGCGAAAATCCCCCACGTGGTGCTATGCAAATTTCTGATCCCGAGGTGGCCCGACGCTTGGTCGCCTATTCGGTGGCTGCGGGCCTGGGGGCATTTGTCGGTGGGGGGCATGCGGAAGCCAATGTCCTATGGGTGGATCCAGATGACATTGAGTTGACTGGACAACCCTTTTATCCATTTGGAGACTTTGGCTATGCCAATGCCGGTATGGGGCTAGACATTGACCAGAATGGTAGTTCGGATGTGGGGATTTATCGTGAATTGAGCATGTACGGTGGAGCATTGTTCGCCAGAGACCAGACTGAACGAGTTGGGGATATCGACGGATACATGTATGGCTCGGGTGCG
>CAUZOD010000170.1:0-6503 GCA_963581115.1 Phycisphaerae bacterium
TCGTCCTTTGGGCGAATATGAATATCAGCAACGTGGGGATACTGGTCACGATGATAGACGCGAAAACCGCAGGTGTGCCTGCTGACTGCTGAAAATCGTAGAGCCAGACCGCCAGGACCTGCATGTCCGGGTCGGGGCATACCAGCAGCGGGTACATGAAGGACATCCATGCGAAGTTGAAGGTCTGCAATGCGACCACTGCTAAAATGGGCTTTGATAGAGACATGGTGATCTCCCAGAACATGCGGAACTCCGATGCCCCATCGATCAAGGCCGCTTCGTAGAGATGACCCGGCAGGGAATCAAAGAATCCCTTGAGCAGGAAGATCAGAAATCCATTGACCATGATTGGCAGGACAAGGGCAACAAAGCTATTCAGCAGCATTGCTTCTCGCAGCATCAGAAACTGTGGGATCATGCCAACCATGGGTGGGAAGGCCATCGTGGCCATGAAAATCAGAATAAAACGCCAAGTGCCCGGCGGTTCGAAACGTGATAGGGCGTAGGCGGCCAGTGGTTGTAAGGTTAGGGCCAGAACCAGGGACAGAGCGACGTAAATCAGGGTGTTTATTAATGGTCGACCCTGGAACAGAATCTCGCTGACGATGTTGCGAAAGTTTCGAGTGGCGAATTCCCATCTTAGAATCCGGGTGTTGGCGCGCACGTGGGCCAGTTCAGATTCTGCGACAGGTAGTGGTACGTGACTCCATGCCGTTGCCGACGTTTTATGTGCGGCGTTGAGTTCACTGATCGTGCCGTACTTTTCCGCGAGCCAGTCCGCCCAGGCGAATTCCGGTCCTACCAGGTACAACGACTCCGGAGCGACGGTGCCGAGAAACTCTTGAAAATCCTGTCGATGGGCTGCCGGTATCCAAGCCCGGTCATCCGGCATCCGGATCTGTTTAAAGTTGGTATAGGCGTGGGTTTCCCATCGCTGGTTCAGGACTTCGATGGAGGGATATTTATGTGCCAGGTGATCCTGATATGCTGAAAGGTTCACGTCGGTGCGCACGAAGGCGCTGTTTAGTATCTCGGTGACGAATTTGAGCCATTCGGAGCGTAGGGTAGGCTCATTTGTGCCGGGCGCGCGTCGGGGTAGGTGAAACTCTTGGTAGTTAGAGATCTTGAAAGTGTGTGCAGCGTTGTAAGCCTCGGTCGAGGTCCGACCATAGCGTGGGAACACCACGTTCTCCATGAACCAACCACGGATCGATACCAATCCCTTTTCTGCAAATGGGCGTTGTTCTGCCAGTTCGAAGTAGGCGTCCCAGTACCTGCTTGGTTGGTAGCTGAACCGTGGGTTGGGCCACTGCGGCAGAGCGAAGGCGATGTTCCGCCATTGCTCGACGGCCAGTCCACGGTCCCGTGACAGTGCCCGCAAGTCTCCGCCATATCGATCGCGGAGACGATCGATGAGCCGCTCCAGATTGGGTGGCAGAATCATCTTGTAGGAGTTCGTTCCGCCCAAGTAGGACCAGTGGGTCGGTAGGTCAGCTTGTTTAATAAAGGCATGAAGATCAGAGATTCTGTGGATGACCAGTGCCGACGGTACCGTGGCTTGGGCGAAGCTGAAGTCCATGCCGCCATGAGACCGGTTCATGATTGAGACGTTGTGGTTGTACTTGGTTTCGAGGAACTTGCGTGCCAGTGTGGTTTCGTCAACGAGAAATCTCGGTATCGCATCGAGGTCGGCCGAGTCCATTTCGCTGCGCATCGCTCCGGAAAACATCAGGACAAATGGATAGACCATCGTGACCCCGCCAACCAACAGGACAATGATCACAAAAGATTGGAAGCCAATGCCCTTCCAGCTCTTGCATTCGACTTGGGTGAGAACGGACATATCAGTGACACACAGTTCTGGGTTTCTTCGGTCTTGCAGGTTCTCTTAAGAGATGAACTCTGCGCTCTATGTATTGGCCGTTTCGGCAGTCCTGAATTCCGCTCGGGACATTCGTTTGAGTTGCCAGGCAGTTAGCACGATTACCAGACCGCCGAGGATCCACCCCATAGCCGCGCCGACACCATATTGCAACTGCATGAAAGTTCGTTCGAATATATCCATGCCCAGAATGCGAGTGGCTCCGTTGGGGCCGCCACCGGTCATCGCCAGGATGAAATCCGTACCGCCCTTGAACGCGCCCACGATCGCGCCCACCAGCTGAATCAGAATCAGAAACTTGATTCGGGGCAGAGTGATGTATGCAATTTTCTGCAGGATGCCAGCGCCATCGATGGTCGCAGCTTCGATTAGATCTTCGGGTACGGTCTTGAGGGCAGCGAGGTAAATGATGCAGCCGGGCCCGGCTGCCGCCCATACTCCCGGTATTACACAGCAGAGCATGGCCAATCGGGGGTTCTGGATCCAGCCCAGAGGTTCGACCTGGAAGGGGCCGAACAGTGACGTGATCCACCGACCAATCCCCGCCCAGTGTCGATCGATCACTGCATCGGGATCTTGGGATTTTAGAGCTTCAATCTGCAGCGCCGTTGGTCCAACATACGCTTCGATCAGAGGCCAGATTGTGGCGGCTAGCAGTCCGATCGCAAAAACGATCACAGATCCACGCACTGGCCAAGACAATTCCTTCAGCCGAAACGCGATCGACAGGAGAAAGATGATCAGCCCCAGCCAGGCACTCAGCAATGATATTTTCACACCACTGGCAGCCACTGGCCCAAGATCATTCAATAGGAGTAGCGTCTGGTTCGCGAACCCCGACTCTGACGGTTCAAATAGCTGTCGCCAGAGGAATACCAGTATGATTCCACTGACAATTGCGGGCAGGTAGAAGCAGGTGCGCATCACGTACTTCAGGAACGTGGTCGGCACCTCGTCCAGAAGGATCGCGACCATGATTGGGGGCCAGAATCCCAGTCCCACAACCAGTGCCACGTAATAGAACGTACGCCCCAGTGACCGCCAGAATCTCTGGTCAAACAGTACTGTGGCGAAGTTGTCAATGCCCACGTACCGGCTGGCCATGGCCAACTCGTAATCGAAGAAAGCTAGGGGCGCACCCAGCGCCACGGGTAGGTACTGCCATAGCAGCACGATCGCCAGGGCCGGACTCAGCATCAGGTAGGCCGGGATGAACCGCCGTAGTCGTGGCCGATCACCCGCGGCCTGTTCCTGTTGCGCAAACGAGCGCCAGACAACATAGAGGGAACCGATAAATGCTGCGAACAGTAGCGCCAGCGCGATGCCGCCCACGGCGCGGCGCTGACTCCACTGCTGCGGAGTCAGTTGGCCGAGCAGGTACTGGTCGACTCGCTGTGCTGCGGCGTCCAGTTGGGTTCGGATCTTTGCCAAGGCCTGCTCGCGTGGAAGATCCAGCAGGGGTTGCTGCAGCGACCAGTTGATCGGCTCGGACACCCGGTGATAGATGAATTGTGAGCCACGGCCGTAGGGTTCGGCCACACCGGTGGCCAGCGCTGTTGTGAAAGTCTCTCGCCAGCCGGGTGGTACACGGCGCAGAACGTCGTCGTAGCCGAATTTTTCCAGCAGGTCCGGGTTGACAAAGCGCCCGAAGCCGTTTTGGACAAAGATACGGGTGCGAATGCGCTGGGCGTCGTCGCCAGTGACGAACCAGATATAGCGCATCACCGCCAGTTGCTGCGCGGGGGATGATCCGGAGAACACACCTAGCATGCGGCCGTTGACCTCTGCGGCCCCGGTTCCTCCTGGGGCTCGGGGGACCGGAGCGATGCCGACCAGTTCGGGATTGATCTCGATCAGCATCTCACGATCGAGGTAGTCAAACTGCATTCCGATCTGGCCACGTTCCCACTTGATGCGAGCGTCGATACCACCACCCGTACGCACGTAGGCGACGCCCCGGTACGTATTGCCGTCGATCTCAAACGGTTCATTGACTAGGCGGGATAGGAAGTAAATGGATTCAGCCGCAGCGCCGGTGGCGAATGCGGCTCGCCAGTCGCCATCCGGTGTGCGGTCGACGTAGCGAACACCATTGGACACCATGAAGTTGTAAACACCCCAACTGACAAAAGGTCCGCCTTGCAGCATCAGCCCGTGGGTATGGGGCAGAGTTCGGATCTGCCGCGCACAGGCCATCAATTCATCCCAATCTTGGGGAGGGCGGTCAGGATCGAGCCCGGCTTCCTGGAAGACGTCTTTGCGGTAGAGAAGGGCACGGACGTAGGTTTCCACCGGCATGGCCCAGACGTGTGCGCCATCGGGAATGCCAGTGCGTTGGACATCCGCGGCACGGTAGATCACAGGCCAGATGGGTCCAGCCACACGACGGAGAATCAGCTTTCGTGCAGCGTCGATCTGCTGCGGGCTGGGATCGGCCATCCACCGGCCTGTGGGATCAACCTGCCTGTGGCGCGGCTCATCACTGAGCACACGGGCAAGCAGTATTTCCTGTGGCACCAAGAATCCGTGGTTGATATAGCTCGACGACAAACGAAAACTGACGTACATCGCGTGTGGCAGATTGCCCGAGGCGATGCCCATCAATGCCTGCGTGTCCATAGAGCCGCCCATAACTGCGGGCATGTTGAACGATTTGATCTCGTATTGCGGATACTTATCGAGAAAGGCCCGGACCACTGCCCGTCCTGCGGCGCCAGCTACGGAAGCTGGGGGGATTAGTTCCAGGTTGAATGCAACTTTCGGTGGTGGGGCGGCAAGTGCCGGTGCTGCAACTGCCAATACCCATCCTGTAACGAAGCATCTCCACGATATCTGGGCCAATGAATGAAAAAAAAATCGACATGTTCTTGCCCAGTGCTTCACGATGGTATAGACCGATCTCTGAGGGTCTGTCCGGTGTTGGACCGTTGGTCCGGGAGTGGCCAGGGGCAGATTCGATGGCTGTGGCGCTACGATGCGATCGTTTCGATCGGTGTGGTTTACTTTAGATGATAGACTTTTTGGTGCGCCGGGTGCAGAACGAGCCAAGGCCAATCAGATCGCCTTGATGTAACGCCGGTGGGCGTGCAGGAGCCGGTCTGCCAGGTTCCGTAGCTTTTCGCCGTCAAGGTGGCTGCACAGTGGGTCGACGCGAAGGGCTTGCGTTACACCCTTCCGGTCGCTCGCGAAGCATGCATCCACCGCCATCTGGTACCCCTGGGCGTGTGGCTGGATCATTGCCAGGATCGATGCAGGCAGGGACCCGAAGGCCACGGGGCTAAACCCGTTTCGATCAACGCGCACAGCGGTTTCAACCACTACCTTACGGGGCAAGTTGTCGATCTGGCCGATGTTTGGGAGATTGCCCACGTCAATGAACGAGTCGCCGCGCACATGGGCGTCGATCATGTCGGCGGCTGCTTCCCGGCTACGGATCTGGAATGACTTGGGGATCCGGCCCTCGATCATGCGCTTGAGGGATTTAAGTCGCTGATGAAATAACCGGCGGCGCAGAGAAATTGATGTACGAACGAGCTGATAACGCTTGATCTGCCTGCGATCGGTCAGGTACTGGGGCAGGAACTCACACGTGTGGCGATCGCCCAGGTAGGGCATGGTTCCGGTCTGGTGGAATAGTTCGGTTGCCACCTCCTGATTGGAATGAAATCCCATCAGGTCGGTTGGGGTTGGCGGTGCCAGATCGGTCAGTGTGTGGTGGCGTAGCTTTCGGGCCAGGTCGACAAGGATGTCTCGGTTACCGACCAACCCTTGCGTGATGAAGAAAAAATGGTTTAGTCCGGCATAGCGCAGCGAGATTTTGTCCTCACTTTTCAACTTGTACAACAGCTTGATGAACTCTAGGTTCTCGAACAGGCCATGGCACAGACCAACTACTGGGTTGGCACACACCCGGGCCAGCACATCGGTCAGCGTGGCCATGGGGTTGGTGTAATTGAAAATTAGTGCTTCGGGACACTGCCGGTTGATGGCCTTTCCCAGTTCCATGAAAACGTCGAAGTTGCGTATGAATCGCGCCCAGCCTCCCGGTCCGGTGGTGTCGCCTACAGTGTGGTAGATACCGAACTTCTCGGGAATCGCCAGGTCGTGGCCCATGGCGTCGAGTCCGCCGGTGGAGATCGTAATTACAACGTAATCAGCGCCGCGCAGGGCACGGGCCTGCTGGTTTGTTGCGACGATTGTCATCTTGACCCCTAGCGTGTTAGCCAGTTTGTCAAGAAAGGCCTTGACCAGATCTGCAGCCTTGCGGTCGAGGTCATAGAGCACGACACGGGCGCCATTGAGGGCGGGTGTCAGCATCATGTCCCGCACCAAGTCAGGCGCCCAGGCGACGCTTCCGCCACCAACGATCGTGATATGGGGGCCGGATGCAGGCATTAGGGGTTCTTTATACGTTAATCAATCAGGCCGCCGAGAAGATTGGTTTGAGCCCGACGCTTATCTGGGTCAGACGCCTCTGGTGACCGGTCCAATACCCATCCGAATCAATCCAGGCAAATCACACGATTGGTGACACCGTCCAGACGGCGTGGTTCGCTGTAGTGGTCGACGCAGACACCTGCAGTGGTTTCTGTTGGCACGTTGACGATCAGTTCGGCGAACT
>CAUZOD010000171.1:0-6466 GCA_963581115.1 Phycisphaerae bacterium
GACAGTAATAGGATGATGCCATAGGTGATTCGCAGCGCCGAATCGGTGGTGCTGGCATAACTGCTGATCAATAGTGCCAACGTGGCATACTGCAGTGCCAGTAGCACCAAGACCAGGTACATCCGCCCAAAACCATCGATCAAGTCAATTCCACCCATGGCAAAACAGGCCGCTGCAGCAGGAATCGACAATGTCAGCAGCAGCAGCACGAACCCGGCCATACCCACAAGCTTTCCACCGGCGATCGCCCAGGGCCGAATCGGCGAATTCAGCAGCAATGCCAACGTGCCTTGGACCTTTTCTTTCACAATGCTTGTGGCGGGAAAGACCGGTGCCAGCAAGATCAAGCCCACCATCAATCCGTACCCAAACACACGTAGCACCTGGCGGGCAGAAGCACCGTCAAGATCGGCACGGGCATCAGCGGGCCACCGCACCACTACCAGTACGGCCAACGCCACCACTAAGGCCAGCTGTACTGCCAAAGCACGCCGGGTGCGGAGCATGGTCAGAAGTTCACGCTGGATGATTGCGTTGACGGGTTGCTCCTTTGTTCTTTAGGACTTAGCTCGGAATGTGTTCCGGTTCAGCCATCTTCGGCATCAGCGATGATTCCCCAGGCCGAGCGCCGCTGCCTCCGATGTCGTGTTTGGTAACGCTAAGGAATGCATCCTCCAGATCGAGCGGGACCTCACGGAACTGTACAACGCCGATTCCCGCCTGACTGAGTTGGCCCAGCAGACTGGATAGGGCATCATCCCCGCCTTCAGTGGCAAAACGCACCTCGGCCTCGGCTTTCGACGGGGTAACTTCGGCCCCACTCTCGAGCCGCTCCCGCAACAATGTTGCCGTTTTCTCCACGTCAGCTTTCTCTGCCAGCACCACCTCCATGACACGGCGCTGACGTAAGTCCTTCATGATCTGGTCCAAAGTCCCAAAAGCCCGCAGCTTACCCTGCGTGATGATCGCCACCATGTCGCAAATGCGTGACAGTTCCGGGAGAATATGGCTGGTGACGATCAGGGTCTTGCCCATCTGGGCCAGACGTAGCAGGACCTGGCGCATCTCGATGCGGGCCTGCGGGTCAAGACCATTGGCTGGTTCATCCAGAATCAACACCTCCGGATTATGCAGCATAGTGCGGGCGATGCCAATCCTCTGTTTCATACCGTGCGAAAGCGCTTCGACGTAACGGTCCTTCATGTAAGTTGAACCGGTGATCTCCATACATTCATCGATCCGTTTCTGGCGATCCCGACGCGGAATCTTGAACGCAGCCCCGAAGAAGTCGAGGTATTCGCGCACTCGCATATTGTCGTAGGCTCCAAATACGTCGGGCATATATCCCACCAGGCGCTTGATCTGGCGTGCTTCGCGGTTGCAATCAGCGCCGCAGACAAAGGCTTGTCCGCTCGTAGCCCGCGACAGTCCAACAAGAATCTTGATCGTCGTGGTCTTTCCGGCACCGTTGGGGCCAATAAAACCAAGAATCTGGCCACGATCAAGTTGAATGTTCATCGCATCGAGGGCGATGAAATCACCGAACTTCTTGGTCAGGTCTCGGGTCTGGACAACAGGCTCGTCACTCACTTGATTTCTCCGGTGATGGACAGATCCATTTGACTCAGCGACCATCGCTGAAGTTGGGTCGGATCGCTATAGGGCCCAACGCGAATGCCAACGAGTACGCCGCCGTCTGGCGCCATCGCGGGCAAATGCTCGCCGCTTAATTCAAATTGCATCTGTCCGATAGAGGTCTGCTTGGCTCCAAGCGTCAGGGCCTGACCGTCGCGGTAGGTGATCACATCGACAGACCGACCCGGCGCCCGCAGCTTTACCCCCAGTATCGCCGAATGCAATATGATCGGCTTAATCGCATCCGGCAGGTCAAAATGCATCAGTACCGTAGCCTCTTGCGAAACATCTTCGACCCACTTGCGTTTGCCTACATCGTAAATGGTACTGGTTTCAACCCCCGGCGCACGATACGGTGTCATTGTCATCATCGCCGCCGGCAAGGCCACCGCTTGGCCTGACTCGGGGCGGGTGATCTTCAGTGGTACCACCAGGAGAGTGCCGCCACGCTTGGCCGCAGAAGCCGTGTAGGTCACACCATGGGTCATTGGCTCAGCCCAAGCCAGGATCGATGGGCGGAGGCAGAAGTCCGGATCCGACAGAAGCTGTCGATAGACGTTTTGCCGCGAGATCTGAGTCTGATCCAGCAGAGCCGTGCTCAAGAACTGCCCGGGCGCCAGCGTGTCGTCGAGCGTGGCCACGAATCGCTGCTCATCGTCCTCCAGAAATCTTGGGCTGATCCGGCCACTGCCAGTGGCGATCAGTGCATCTTCGACCTGACCGAACATCCCCGGATCCAACTTGCCAACGACCCCCTCGCCATTGAACGTGATCTCCGCCACCGGGGGATCAGTCATCGACAAGTGGTTGACGGTGCTGACTACACGCACCGCCCCAGGTGGAAAGACCAGCCGTTCCAACCGGTAGTGTTCGGGATCGGTCCAAGTGACGCGCAACAAGTCACCGCCCTGGGTGGCCAGGTCTGGCCAAGCCACACCGCCACCACTGCTCTGGATCTGTCCGACCCGATCTGAATCCTGTGGTGCCGTGTACACACTCAGAAGTCCGCTCACCCGCGCAAAGGGCTGGTTCTCAGCCACTTGCACCAGCTGCGCTGTGGCAAACGTGGTGGGTGTGCTGCCCTGGCTCGACAGGCCGGACACGATCAGGACCGCCGCCGCCACCGCCGCCAAGACTACACCGATCAGGCCAACGTACTCCAGATGCCCGGCGCGAGAAAGGGCCAAGCCGGTCAGTAGGATCAGGCCTGCAAACGCCGCCAGCACGCCAAACACCAGACCGCGGCTCAGAATCTGGTAACCAATCTGATCTCTCGAAAAATCGGCAAAGGTTGCGTCGAGACCAACCTCTAAGTCAGTGCCGCCGCCGGTTGACTTGGCTTTTCGCATGAACCATGTCAGGGGCTTGAGCGCATCGGTCTGTTTGCCCTTGGGGTCAACCCAGCCTCGCGCCGCCAACGTGGTGACCAGCACTTGTCCCCGACCAACCTGCTTTCGCAACGACACGGGATAACCTCGCACAGTTTGCAGGGTCTCAAAGCTGGGCGCAATGACGCGCAGCATCTCCACGGGATAGTCAAAGCGGCATTCATGGTCGCCCGTCTTGCCCGCAATAACGAATTCCGTCAATCCGACGCGGTCCAAGACGACTAAGTCCCAGTTCTCCCCGAACAGTGCTTTGGGCAGGTCTGGATGGACTTCATCCAACATGATCCAGATGCGACCACCATCAAGAACCCAATGGCGCAGGCTGCCAAACTGATCGGGGCCCAATTCCAAGTCGACGGCCGCCTTGGACAGCATTACACCATTCAATGCTGTCCAACCAGGCGCAAATCGGGGCGCATTTCTGGTTTGTATGTAGGACGTTGCCGGGACAAGCCCCACCTTATTGCGCAGCGCACTCTGCATCTTCCTCGCCCAGTCGTCCTCGGAATCCGATAGTACCCCACTGTGGAAGGAGCCCTTGAGCTTCAACAGCAGGCTGGGCATTGGGGGCGCGGCTCGCTCGCGACCAGCGATATCCATCGTGATCAGCCGACCTTCCAATTCAAATGAATTCTGCTCTTGGCCCGGGCGCAAAGGTAGCACCGGCGTATAGACAACTCGCTTGGCGTGTGGAGGCAACCATGGACGACTGCAGAATTGCAGGTAGCCTGGGTCAAGAAGGTTCACCGCGAGCATTGGCTGGGCTTCGATGGCACGACGGTTGTAGATCTCCGAGCGGACCACTCCCCAATGACCAAGCTTGTAAAAACCCAGACCACTGGTGCCACCGGAAGCGTGCAGTTTCAGGCCATCCTGTGCATGGGCTGATGCGCACAGCACGATCAGGCAGAAAAAGGTCATTAGTATCGAAAATCGCCAGCGCACGAAGAGGCTCCGGATGCAGGCTGAACCCCCAAGGTCGAGCTATACTATGATACGCGTTTTACCATTCGGTGGCAATATGTTGCCATAATCGCTAGGAATCGGTTTTTCCAAAGTGGGGACCACCCCATAGACTCCTGTAAGTTTTGACACCCACAGAAATTCCGTGATGCCTCCCATTTGTGTTGCAATGTTGAGTTGTGGTGATATTCAAGGTAAGCATCTGCGCACATTCATGGATCGCGATGATGCAGAACTGGTCGGGTTATGGGATATCAGTACATGTCAGATCGACGCATTCATCGCCCAACACGTCAGAAGTTCAGGCGCCTGAAGATCGGTTCCGGCAGAGCACGAATCATCGCCATGATTGGCCGCCAATACCACGGCGTGTAGACAACACTGTAGCCCTTTTCGATCGCCCGGCAGATGTCGCGTGCCACGCGATCGGCCGAAGCCATCGGGCCACGAACCGGCCGGCCCCAGGTCATCGCGGTGTCCACGATACCGGGCTTGATGGTGATCACTCGCACGCCGTGGCGGGCCAGCCTAGCACGCATACCACTCAGATAGGCGCTTAGCGCGGCCTTGGTTGCACCGTAGGCATAGTTGCTGGGCCGGCCTCGATCGCCGGCCACCGATGACAAAGCACAGATGAATCCCCGACCGTGATCCTGAAAGTATGCGCCCGCGACCATCAGCAGGGAGACGCAAGAAGTGAAGTTAATGTCGATCATCTGTTTTACCGCGGCAAAATCACCCTCAGCGGCTTCGGGCTGGATCAAGGTCCCGTGGCAGAGGATCAGGCCTTCGATCTGACCGGCGTCGACCAGCAGGTCTTGGTGTCGGGAGAAGTTAACTGCATCAAATGCCTCAGCAGCGGCAACGATCTCGGTCTCGGGATAACGCACCTGCAGATCGTCAACGAGTGCTCGAACCTGCTCGAGATTGCGCCCGGCGAGGACCAGTGAGTGGCCGCGCCGAGCCAACTGGCCACTGATCTGACGAGCCAGCCCGGATGTAGCACCAACCACCAGAACGCGTCCGGGTAAAGAAGTGGTCATCGGTACTCCAGCAGGCCGATGCGTCTGGCCAGCGATGACGAAAACTGTTGCTCAGGATCAAGGCGCCCCTGGATCCGTTGGAACTCTTCGAGCCTGGGGTACATTGGTGCCAGCATCTTCGCTTGCAAACACGCGTCCTTGGCCAAATACACCCGGCCACCGTGTTCCAACACGATCGCGTCCAACTCACGGACCAGATTGATGAGGCGTTGTCCCAGGTTAGGGAGATCCAGACACAACGTAGGGCCGCTCATGGGAAAGCTCAGCAATCCTTCCCCTTCGGGACCAAGTCGCTTGAGCACGGCCAGATAACTACCGGGGATCGACCGCCCCAAGTGGTTGAGAATACACAACAGGCCCGCCCGACCACTGGTCTCAGGCAAGACACACTGGTACTGCATGAATCCACGACAGCCGTAAAGCCAGTTCCAGTGGCGCACACGGTCCAACGGAAAAAAGAAAGAATGAAAGTCCACCAGCCTCCGACCCTCGGAGCACAGGCGATAATAGGCGGCGTTGAAGGATCGGACGACTTGGCGGTTCAATAGCCAAGCCGGAGTCTGGAATGGAACACTGATGCTCCTGCGTGTCGGAACACTCAGGGGCTGATCACGCAGATCCCGCGGCAGATCAGCGGCCAGAGCGTGGTCACCGCGAATCAGCACGCCGCGTCCCAATGATGTTTTCCTGGCCAGACAATCGATCCATGCGACCGAGTAGCGATACCGTTGATCCTCACGTTCAAAGATATCGAGGATTTCCTCGATATCCGTGGCCTTGACCTGGTCAATGGCCAGGTATGCCGATTCAACACGGTGCAACCGGAACTGCACGGTCAGCACCAAGCCGGTCATTCCCATGCCACCGAGTGTTGCGCAAAACACGTCAGAGTTTGTCTCTCGATTACAGTGAAGTATTTGTCCGGTCGGGCTCAAGAGCTCGAACGCGATTAACGAAGTGCCAAAGCCACCATCCTGATGGTGGTTCTTGCCATGAACATCGGCCGCGATCGCACCTCCAACCGTGACAAACTGCGTCCCTGGCACGACCAGTGGGCAGAAGCCACGAGGCAGAAATAACTCAATGATCTTCTGCAGACTGACACCGGCCTCACAGGTGAGCACGCCGGTCTCGGCATCGAAGTCAATCATGCGATCCAGCCGCGTCATCAGGACCACGTTCTGGTCATCATTGAGTGCTGCATCACCGTAGCTGCGGCCGAGCCCACGCCCAATGTACGTTCCTGAACCGCCAGCCCCCAGCAATGCCGCGGCATCGCGCCGTGTCTCGGGGCGATACAGCCGACAAGACTGAACGGGATGGTTGCCCCATCCCGTGATTGCCTGCGTGATGGAAGCTGGTAACGGGGGCATATGTTGGTTCGCGAGGCAACCGCTTGCGAAGAACTGGATCCTGGGCTTACAGACAACCACGCTC
>CAUZOD010000172.1:0-6445 GCA_963581115.1 Phycisphaerae bacterium
TCCGTTGTTCAGGATCCATTGCACTCAGCCATGAACCGGCGGCCTTGTTGGGCCCGCTGACGATTGCATCTGTGTGCACTCCGATGCGATTCAGTGCCGGCTGCACGCTGACGGTCTGAAAGATCACGCCGATACTGCCAGTAATGGATGTCGGATAGGTGATAATCCGGTCCGCAGAGCAAGCGACGTAGTATCCACCGCTGGCAGCGACGTCCATCAGCATTGCCACGACGGGTTTGCTCGAACGTTTCTTGAATCGCATCACCTCTCGGTACATGGCATCGGAAGCCGTGACCGTGCCGCCGGAAGTATTCAAGCGGAGGATGATCGCTCGGACCCGATTGTCTTTACGGGCCCGTTCCAACTGTTCGTGCAGTAGGCTGACCGGGTGCTCCCCTTCCTCAAGCAGGCCGAACTGATTCATATTGACGATCATGCCCGAGACATCAACGATGGCGACACGCCGTCCACCGCTAGGCACGACATCGCGTTGTACGACCGTTGCTTTCAGCTTCTTTTCGCCTGGGCCAACCCCGATGACAAACGTTTGTGGTCCGCAGCCACCGGGGCCTAGTCCGATCAGTGCTACGCCCAGAACTGCCGAAGCGAGTTTTACAATGGTTGGTTCGGATCTCTGGTTCATGGAGATATACTACTTAACCAGCGGGCCCTTAGCTCAGTGGTTAGAGCGGCGAACTCATAATTCGTTGGTCGCTGGTTCGAATCCAGCAGGGCCCATCAGATAGGTTTCGGCTGCGGTCGCATGGAGCCGCAAGTTGTTGCAAACTGCAGAAGTAGAGTGGTTTGCAGGATCAGCTAAAGATTGGACCTTCGACTCGTTTCGAGGGGTTTCGTGCGCTTGCTGCCCTTCCTTGACAAAAAGACGCGCAAGATTGTCTACACTGACTTCCAGGATGAGGTCATGGGTGTGCGCGATGAAGTGGTCACCGACATGCCAAAGATGACCGGGGTTCAGTACGAGAAGAAGGTCAAGGACTACTTGAAGAATCACCTGAATCACATCGTGATTCACCGCCTGCGGACCAACCAACCACTTACACAGACCGACTTACAGGGACTGGAACAGACCTTGGCCGAGATCGGTGAAGAGGATGGACAGGTGTTGTTGACGGGACTCCTAGCCCGCAACGATGCACCTTCACTCGCCCATTTCGTTCGGAACATGGTGGGAATGGATCGCGCCGCAGCTCAGGCCGCATTCTCGGGGTTTCTCTCTGACCGAAGCCTGACACCGCCGCAAATCCGCTTCATTGAAATGGGGATCGATCAACTTACAGCACGTGGTGTCATGGAGGCATCCCCACTCTACGAGGCACCTTTCAGTAGCGTGCACGCCGGCGGCCCCGATGAGTTATTCGCCGGAAAGGAACGCATCATCGATGGGATTTTCGAGAAGTTGAAAGCCGTCAATTCCGGGTTGACCTGAAGGCGGGCTGATGCGAGTAATGACGGCAGTGATGAAGGACGATACCGAACTGTTCAAGCAGTTCATGGACAACGACGGGTTTAGAACGTGGATGACAAACACTGTGTTTCAGTTGACCTATTCCCGATTGGAGAGCGCGAAGTGAATAAGATTACCCGACGAGATTGTTTGAAGTATGCGGCGACGGCGACCGTTTTCGGCACAGCTGGTCTACGACTCGCTTCGGCGCAGCGTACCGGGGAGAAATCAGCGGACCTAAAACCGAAGTTGGTAGCGGCGGTGATCACCGCGTACTGTAAGGGGCTGCACGCCGACGTGCTTGTCGGGAAGATTCTCGAAGGCTGGAAACAAGACGGGGGACCAGGCCCGGCCCTTAAACTGGCCTCGATGTACGTGGACCAGTTCCCCGATCTGGATATGGCCCGGGCCATGGCCGACCAATATGACGTGCCCCTCTTCGATACGATCGAACAAGCGGTCACGGTCGGCGGAGACCGCATTCCCGTGGACGGGGTGATCAGCATCGGCGAGCATGGTAGCTACCCCTCGAACGACAAAGAACAACATCTCTACCCGCGGCGCCGCTTCTTTGAAGAAATCACCGACACGTTTGAAAAGTACGGCCGCGTGGTCCCGGTTTTCAACGACAAGCATTTGGGGCCGGTCTGGGCGGATGCCAAATGGATGTACGACCGGGCGAGGCAGATGAAGATTCCGTTCATGGCCGGCTCGTCGTTGCCCGTCACGTATCGCAACCCACCCATCGACGTGCCGATGGGCTGCGAAATCGAGGCCGCCGTTGGAGTCGGCTATTCCGGACTCGATAGCTACGGCAGCCACACGCTGGACTGCTATCAATGCCTGGTCGAGCGCCGCCGAGGTGCCGAGACCGGTGTGCGGTGGGTGCAATGTCTCCAAGGCGACGACATGTGGAAGGCCGTGGACAACGGCACCGTGCGCAAGGACCTACTGGAAGCGGCGATTGGCGTCATCCCTCTCGAAGAAGGGGCTTCCCTGCGAAAAGTGGGCGGGGCCGCGCTGTTCTTGTTTGAGTACCACAGTGGCCTGCTCGGAACGGTGTTGATGTTGCCGGGCTTCGCACGCGGAATCTCCGCGGCCCTGAAACTCAAGGGGAAGCAGGAACCCCTCGCCACCCGCTTTGAAGGACGGCTACATCCCAGTTATCCCCACTTCGCCTACCTGCTCAAGGCTATCGAGCGCATGATACATACGGGCCGTCCCAGTTATCCCGTGGAACGCACTCTGCTCACCAGCGGCATTCTGGACCGGGCCCTCACGTCCCGCGCCGAAGACTTCCAGAAGCGCATGGCCCCCGAGCTGGCCATTGCGTACACGCCGGTCGACTATCCTTACGCACAAAAAGTCGACTTAAACGCCAACCCGTTGCACGCATTCAAGTGACTCACAATGGACAAGAGCAGATGCGCCGGCCAACGTGATTCGGCGTTGGGTTGGGCCACCGGCCGTGTCGTTTAACGGACAGGCGATCTCGGGGCTGTGCCAGCCGGGAAGGTCATTGTCAGGAGCGACGTAGCGTCCGATCTGGGTGGCAATGCAGATGCCGATCTCGCCCTTGCGAATTTCCTCAAGTGGCCGTGTCAGGTCGCGATCCCACTCGGTGGCATTCATCGAGATATCGAGGTGGGCGTCAAAAAGAAGCATGCGGTACTAGGACTCCGTCCTTGGCTTGCAAAAGTACTTTTGCACCAGGTCCCTTGGAGGAGGTGCTGTCAGCAGGGTTGCCACGAAAGTGGCGGCGAATGAAGTGAACAGGCCGACGATGATCGGGTCGAAATCCAGCAGTCGATAGGGCTGGAAGAAACTCCCGTTGGTAAAAATGCCACTGAAGTACATTGCCAGGTGGGCGGCAAAGCCAGCCAGCATACCGCTGATACAGCCGCTGGCGTTGGAACGGGGCCAGTAAAGCGCAAAGACCATCGGGGCCAGGAAGGCTGCCGCCAAGCCACTACCGGTGTAGACGATGATATCCTGCAGAAACTGGGGTGGGTTCACTGCTCCCGCCATGGCACCCAGGCCGACCAGTAAAGTGAAAATATAGCTAAGCGTCTTGACCGTCTTTTCCTGGACATCGGGATTGATATTCCGCTGGTAGATATCACGAACCAGTGCCGAGCTGATCATCAGCAGGAAACTATCCACGGTCGACATGACCGCGGCAAAAGGTGCGGCGACGAGCAGGCCCGCCAGCCAGCCGAGCCCGATATTCTCGGTCAGGAAGATCGCCATCGCCGGCATGATCCGGTCGGACTCGTTCTCCATGCCTGGCAGCAGGATACGGGCACAGCAGAAGATGATCACCAGCGGGAAGTAGATCATCGAGTAATACATGGCCACGGTGAAGATGGACCGCCGGAGGGTGATCGTATCCTTGAATGCCATCAGCCGGACCATGCTGCTGGGCTGGCCCGAACCAGAGATGGCCCACATGAAGAAGAAAGAGACGGCAAGGCTCAGCGGCAAAAACCCGTTCATTTCTCGTTTGTCCGGTCCAGGACCGGTGACGTACATTCCCTTCTGCGGGTGATCAAGTTTTCCGTTCTCGTTTCGATCTTCGCCTTCATCAAGTTGCCCGTTGCCGTTTCGATCTTCCTCGCCACCGAAGACATAGGCGGTCATTTCCAAGCTCTCCAGGTCAACCTGCAGGTCTGACCGGATGACGGTGTCCTCATGTCCCAGGACCCGGTTAATGTCCCCAGGGGTCATGATCTCAAGGACCGAGACGTCACTTGCACTGGATGATCCCACCGGGATGTTGCTCTCGCCGGTGACCCGGAACAGGCGAGGCGACTCGCCAGGCAGCGTCAGCCAGTCTCCCTGCCGGATGGCAAGGTTCTCCGTGACCACACCGGTACTGTGGAGAGTTACGGTTCCCTCCTCCGGTGGCACCATCTCGATCATCTGCCTGGTAGCATATTCCAATCCCCCGGTTCCCTCCGGTGCGCCCTTGCTGACAAGCATGAGGGCCAGTGGCAGCATGATCAGGACGCCGACGACCATCACGATCCCCTGCATCACATCGGTCCAGACAACCGCGTGAAATCCCCCGTAGGTCGTGTAGATGATCACGGCGATGCCAAAGGTCAGCAGGCAGATCAGGTAGCCCGCATCGACCCCTTCCAGGAACCCTATTCCCTCGATCCAGCCGTTAACGGCCGTGCTGGCATCCTGGAAAACACCGACTTCCAGCACCAGTGTCTTGAGGATCAAGCTGCCCGACTTGAACTGCGCGACCAGGTTAAAGGACATGAAAAAGACAATCAGGGCGACGGCGATCAGTCCAAAGGACGTGCTGCGAAAGCGATCTCGCAGGATGTCTGGCACCGTGATCGATGAACTGAGACGGGCGACCTGGTTGATACGCTTGCCCAGCAGGCCCATGGCACAGATCGGTACGACGATGTAACTGCCGATCCAGAGCCCCAGGATCCAGCCGTGCGTGTAGATTTTTGAGGGAAAGCCGGTAAAGCTTCCGCCCGATGCACTCGTCGCGGCAAAGGTCAGGGCGAATGCCCAGACACCCAGTCCACGGCTCCCTAGGAAATACTCGCTGAGGAAGTTCTTTCCCCTCATCAGCTTGTTCGAAAAAATTGCCAGGCTGAAGACCGCCAGCATGTAGACCAGGAAAGTCCAGAGGGCTGCATTGGAGGCACTGGCAGCCAGCAGGGAGTGCAGACCATTCATTGGTTGCTCTCCATACCCTCAGCTGGAGACTTAATCTCCTCATTGGGGTTGTCTACCAGTTCAGCATCCTTCATGAAGCCAAAGCAAAACCATGTTGTGAACAGGTTGGCCACGATCCAGGGAATGGCGATACCCCAGAAAAGCCACGAGGGAATACCGAAGACCGTCGTGATCTGGCTGGGATCGGCGACGTTGTAGCCATACCTGTAACAGTAGGGAACCATCCACAGGAGACCGACAAGCCAGGTGCAGAAGATGATGATCGCTTCACGACGCGCGTGGATAAAGACCGGGTCGTACTCCAACTCCACCGGTTCTGGCATCTGGTCCGGTGACCGGTCAGTCGACTGTTCGCTCATAGGAATTCTACTCTTCACCCTTGGGAAATTGTCTAACGGGCTTTTGCCGGCGCCCCGGAAGGATCACCAATTCTAAAACTCGCCCGTGGGCAAAACAAGCATCCCGCTAGGCATCCCCGTTTGCACGGGCCAGCAGGTCGTCGTTTCCCTTGCGATGGCAGAAGTCGCTAATAGGAAGTTTGATTTAGCTTGTGAACCCAAATCCAGTTGGATCCGGTTGGCTGAGGCCGACCCACGGGCGCGGGGCGGTGACAAACACTGTGTTCAGTTGACCTATCCCCACAGTGCGGCCTGAACTGAACAAGCCCGAAAACCTGCCGGAACATTGAGAGGCAACTTTACTGGGTTGCTCCAACTGCGTTGGGGGGAGGCACCCCCATCGAATGCGGGCATCGTCGTATCTGCTTCAACAGATTTCAATCGACACCGTTCCTGCGAGTGTTATAAAAGGCAATACGTGCCTTCACCAGAGCGGGGAAAGCTCCTCCCCTAAGCACGTCAGGCCAGCTATAATACGTGTTGGCATATCCACGCTGGAGGAGAGCCCGTGACACGGCTTGCGACATCCACATCACTTCTTGCAGCGTTGGTTTCATTATTGGTTGCAGATAGTTTGGCTCGAGCGGACGTGATAACGACTGGTGATGTAGAACCAGGCGGCCCCGGTACACAGGCTGATCCTTGGGCGGTTAAGGGGAGATTGTATGTGGGAAAATCTGTCTCCGGCACATTGAACATTGAAGTAGGTGGTGAGGTTTTTAACACCTTCGGTTACATCGGTTATAGCTCTGGCTCGACAGGCGTGGCAACGGTCAGCGGTTCCGGTTCACAGTGGAACAACTCAGCCAACCTGCGTGTGGGCGAATCTGGTTCTGGCACGCTGAACGTTGAGGCGGGTGGCGTGGTTTCTAACAAC
>CAUZOD010000173.1:0-6395 GCA_963581115.1 Phycisphaerae bacterium
ACCAACTCCACGTGACCAGTGTCTGTCCAAACGGTTACTTCTTGTCCGGTCTTGCCCATGGCAGGAGGATATCACAGCCGGATTCATCCGGCGCCAGTCAAAAATCAACAATGTGGCCGTGCTCCAACCAGTCATGAACAGGGGCTAACCGCCTGGCTAAGTTGTTTTTGAGACAATGGGCTCAGATCGAGCCTTGCCAGTCAGCACTCTAAATAAATAACGCAACCGCAGTCCGCCAGGCACGCTAAAAACGGAGGATTTCCTTGACTGCTTCCGACGTGGGCAATGTTAGGGCGCCATGTGCCCGTGCTGCGGTAGCGGCTAGTTCGCCATCGCTGTTACTGACCAAGTCGATGAGTTGTTGCTTTTGAGGGTCGTTGAGTAAGTTGCCAAAATGAGTGGCAGAGTCAGCTAAAGATTCCAGCAGAGCGAGTTGGACATCTGCCATGGTGCTCAAAGCGTAATCGGCAATGGCAATTTGAGCTTCGGGGGTGTTGATCAGTGACAGCACGGTCGCGGCACCGACCACGATATCCGGGCGATCATCGACCAGGGCCTGGATCAACGCCGGTTGGGCGTCGACGATGTTGTACACGTCGCTGGCCAAGGCCACATCACGCAGGACACCCAGTGCCATCAATGCAAATGTTGTGCTCTGCTCGGCATCCATTGCGGTTCCTGCATAGGAGGCCACTGCATCTTCTACCGCTTTGCCTAATCGTTGTGGATCATCGGAGGCGGCCGCCGCCGATATAAGCCGGGGCAGTAGTTGACGAGCACGCTCAGCGACAACTGCCTGGACCTCAGGTGCGACTAAGGCCAGGACTGGGACCGCTCCTAGTTTGTAATCGCCGTTCGTCTGTTTCAAGAAGAGATCAAGATCGCCAGGATTTAAATCAGTCACGATCAAATCAATGCCGGGATTGGCATTGATTTGATCGGATGCACCAGCCAATGACAAGCTTCCAATCGCTTCAAAACCTAGATCATTTATCGCAGCAGCCAACTGGTTTAGCGATTGCTGTTCCGGAGAAATAACCAATGCGTAGCGGCTTGCCGATTGGCGAATGGCTTCAGCCAGCACCGGTACAACACGAAACGCTCCACCAAAATCCTGAGTCGGACGGGCGACGGCCAGTGCTTCGGCGGCACGAAAACGGACGCGCCGATCGGGGTAGGAAAGTGCCCGCATCAACGGCCGTGTGGCCGCGTCCCGACGCACAAGCGCATCGGTGCCAGTGGTGTCCGTCAAGGCTGCAATGGTATCGAGCGATAGGGACGCATCCTGATCATCCAGCGCCTGTGCGAGCACATCGTGCAGGCGTAGCGGTCCGGACAGCATTGCGTAGTAAGCAGCTGACTCGGCGCCGGAGGGATAACTGGGATCTTCTTCGGCCTCAGGGAGTCGGTTCTCGCGGCGAAGATTGGCCATTAGATGCAGGCTCAGGGCCTGATCGAGGTCCGGGTTCAATCGCAGGGATTGCCTCGCTGACCGCATTGTCAATACGTCGCCAAATATCGGTCCAGGCACAGGAACGGGGACCAAGCCGACGCGATCGCTGTATTCCCAGACCATGCCCTTGCCCTCGGCAGCATCAAATCCTGGTAGATCCGTGCCATTGCTCGTAGCCCAGCCGTATTGCTGCTGGCCCAGAAGCAGGTACAGCGTTGCCGCATCCAGATGTCCTGAAAGGTCCGACGTTTCCAAGAGATTGTCATAGGCGGCCTGCGCCAATCCTCGCGCATAATCGTCAGTTGCAGCATCTTCGAGGATCTGCTTCAGTTGGGGGAGGGGTTGCGGATAACCAATTTCAGCCAGCACCTGTGCGATTTGACCTTGGGTGACCGGATCCAGATCCACGATCGCCGCCGACAAGGGGTAAACCAGCGGCTTTCCGATTGCGATCATGGCTTCGATGGCATAAGGGTGTAGGTGTTTGAGCTTGTCGTTCTGGAGCGTTGCCAGTAACTGTGGCGCTGCGTACTGTCCCGCGGCGCGTAGTCTCTCAACGGCATTGCGATAAGGGCGCTGTCCCTGGTTCAGACTCTGGATGTCATCGGAAATTCTTTGTGCATCGCGGCTGCGCGCAATACGCGCTGCTTGGATGCGATCCTCCAATTCGGTGGCAGTTTCCTCCAAGGATTCGATGTGCCTGGCACGCTGCAGATTGGACGGATAGTTGTCGTAATCACCGGCTTCAACCACGTCCAACAACTGCGAGTCATCCGCGATTTCCAGCAAGACCTGGCCAGCGGCCTGGGCCAGGTCGGGCCGGGCAATGATCACGTAATGATTGAAGTCTGCCCAGAGATCTGCAGGATCATGTCCGGCATTGGGTACATTCTGAGCCAAGCCCGGTGGGGCAGTGACAAGAAGTAGCCACACCATGGTGCCGGACCACCGTCGGGTCGATCGGAACATGTTGTCACTCCGAGAAAACTAGTAAGTCGGGCAGGCACAACAATCTATCCGTGTGCCGAGCTATCGTCAACCCCCCCCCACCATCCAATAAATCGCTTGATCGGCCCAGTCGTATTGGCTGCCGCGGCATCAAAATCTCAGCTGGCATTGGGAGATATGATTGCCTCATGCTTGTAGTGGGAGTGTATGTGCTGCTGGTGCTGGTCAACACCACAGGTGTTGTCTTGGTCGTGATGCAACTTCCGGGCACTTGGCTGATCCTTTTAGCCACGGTTCTGGTGGCCTGGTGGCGATCAGATGACCAGGTGATCGCCTACTGGTTCTGATCGTGTTGGGCATTTTGACGCTGCTGGGTGAACTGTTCGAACTGCTTACTGGTGCTTGGAGTGCCCACCGCGTCGGCGCGTCGAAACTGGCTGTCATGGCGGCTACGGGTATGGCCGTAATCGGAGCGATCGCAGGCACGTATCTTCTGCCGATGTTTCCGGCCATCAGCACTCTTTTCGGTGCAGTCCTCGGTGCTGGGTTCGGGTCAATCCTGGGTGACAGATGGGCTGGGCGCTGCTGGAGCGGGTCCCTCCAAGCGGGCAAGGGGGCCGCCATTGGTCGCTTGTGGGGAGGTATTGGCAAGATTGTGGTAGCGATTGCAATGTGGCTGATCACACTCGGGGCCATCATGTGGCCGTAGCCTAGAGCTCTGGCGGACTCTATCGTGAATGGGCGTGATTCCAACCGGTCTCCGAGCTGACTTCTGCCCGGGATCGGCATAAATTGCAATTAGACCATCGGGTTGCAATAATTAGGTGATCCCACGAGCACGCTCGTCCTGTTGCTATCCATCAGATAACTTTTATTCTTCACGCGAGACATCGCAGGGAAATGTTTAGATTTCTCGTATTCAAGGATGGAGTGCCAGCGGCTAGTTGGCCACTCCGCAATGCTTACATGATTGGCTCGGATGGCAACGCCGTGCGATGCGAGTTGTCATTCAAGTCCGGGTCAGTCATCTGCCGTAAGCGAGAATCTGGATCCGCTGCCTTGGCCCTGCAGTATCCCGTAGGTGATCTGGGTGAACTGACCATCCAAACCTGCCTCTTGCCAGAGCGAGATGAGCCGTACCTTCTGAGCTTGGAACTAGCACGTCATCAACTGATGACCCTTTACAGCAAGATGGAAGACTGGGCTTTGTTTGATTTGGAGCAGGAGCATCCCGTACCGCGACGTATGGAGCGCGGTCGAAGCCTCTTCATTGAAGCACTGAGCATTCAAGGAGAGGATCCGGCTCGGGCCGAGTGCCAAGCAACCGAATGCCTGTCGGTGATTCTCGATGGTTGCGAAGAACTGGCCTTGGCCCATTCCGAACTGCTATTGAACCGGAGGAAGCGTTCAGCGGCATTGCCTTCGCGCTCGATTGGTTGTGGGGTTGGGCTGCGCCAGGTACACGATCGCGTGCGTTCTGCGCTGACCAAAAACTTCGACTTTGTGCAACTACCTATGCCTTGGAAACACCTGGCTCCCGCCGAGGGCGAATACAACTGGTCAGTTACCGATGATTGGGCTCAGTGGGCAACGCAGAATAAGGTGCCTGTTGTGGCCGGTCCGATCATCAGCTTCGATCCCAGGAATCTGCCGGACTGGCTTTACATCTGGGAACATGACTACGACACCGTTCGAGACCTGATCTACGAACATGTGGAGCGCGTTGTCAATCGCTACAAGATGCACTTTTATGCATGGAATGTTATTTCGGGTTTACATGTGAACCAGTACTTCGCGTTCAATTTCGAACAGCTGATGGATCTGACCCGCATGACAACAATGCTGGCAAAAAAAATTGCGCCAAGCGCTCAGGCAATCATCGAATTGCAGCATCCTTTCGGCGAATATTATGCACACAATCAAAGATCGATCCCGCCGCTGATGTATGCCGATCTGGTTGCACAGTCGGGTATTGGCTTCGATTTATTTGGGATCAGGCTCGCGATGGGACAGGCGAAGCCGGGACAGTATACGCGAGACCTGATGCAGATGAGCAATCTACTTGACCAGTTCCAGCCCTTTAACAAGCCGCTTCATCTGACGGTGGCGGCGCCCAGTGGACCGGTTACTGGAGCGATGATCGACGTGCCGGCATCAAGTGAGCCGTTTGACGACAACAGTGGCTATTGGCGGCAGCCTTGGTCAGAGTTGGTTCAGAGTCACTGGCTGGAAGCGGCGTTGCAGATCTCTATCAGCAAGCCGATGGTGGACGCAGTAGCGTGGCAAGATTTGGCCGATTGCACTGAAATGGATCTGCCGCTGAGTGGATTGGTCAGCGAACAGATGAAGTCAAAAGGTGCGATGCGGCGTCTAAGCTCCTTTCGCCAGAAGCTCCATCAGGATGGTGATGTCGATGGTGATCCCGTGGTCTCTATCGCAGTGCCTGGCACAGCGGAGGCTGACCTGACCGGGGCCGGCGATTGAACTGGGCGCACCAGGATGGTTCCAGGCGGTGGCAGTACAGTACGTGGCCCATGGCAGGGTGCGTGCTGGCGATGTTAATCGTAGTTTGTGCTACGCCGCGATTATGTTGGGAGCCCAACGTCCCCAGGACTACAGCACCAGATCTTGATCAACTCCGCCGATGCCGCAACGCTGCAGCTGCTCCCCGGTGTGGGACCGCAACTGGCGCGAAGTATCATAGATCGGCGTCAGACCATCGGTCGATTCCGTAATTCGCAGGAGTTGGAAGAAGTACACCGTCTTGGGCCGACAACCCGGCAGCGTATTGAGAGATCCATCACTTTTGCAGGGGGATCTCCCAGCTTGCCGGAGGAACCCACTGCTCCGTGATAGAGTTTTCTGGTGGTTTATTTCCGGCCGTTGCGCCGGCGTGGCAGCACTGCGTTGGTTGAGTCTTCCTGGTGGTGGATCGAACCAATGACCGGCCTTGATTCACCGGACCGGGCCGGGTGCGATGGGCAGTCGACGGCACCCGGGCCAATGTGCACCTGGCCTTTCAGCAAAGCGCCCGGGCAAACTTCCAACCGGCTGGCACGAACCTGCCCGGACAGGTACGCTCCTGGCAGAAGTTCTACGGTCTGCTCGGCTACTATGTCAGCTTCGGCATGTCCGGACAGGCGTACATTCGTAGCCTCAATCGACCCGGATATCGTAACTGACTGGTCTAATTCGAGGTTCCCCTCTACGTATAACTTGCCTTCGAAGCGACCGCTCAGGATGGCGTCACGATGCAGGTGTAACACCCCATCGATACGGCAGTCGGTTTCCAAGGCGGTCGTTGTCGAAGGATGCTTAGACATTGGTTGAAGATTCGACCCTTCCGGTCCCGTCACGCGCGGAGGTACCTTACATCGGATGTTGGGCTGAATCCGTGCAATAACGCGCTAACCACGACTAGCGATTGATGAATATCGGGCATCCGTGATCAGTATGGATCTCAGGTGCCGGCAGATGACCCGCAGGCTTCGTGGTATCCTGACTTCAGCATGGATGCCCAAACACGTCGGATCTTGCGGCAACATCTTTTGGTGGATCAACTGTTTGAAGTCGATGTCGTGCCTCTGGCCGTCAAAACTCCATCGATTGCCGACTGGCCTGAGACCGGTGCCAAGGCCGCTACCGATCTTGCCGACGATTCACACCGCTTGCAGGTTCTGGCGGACTTGGATCGCGACCAGGTACGTACGTGTACCCGATGTGATCTTTGCACTGGGCGCCGCCAGACGGTGTTTGGTGAAGGTGCGCCGATGGCACCGGTCATGTTTATTGGTGAGGGGCCCGGGCAGCGCGAGGACGAACAGGGCCGACCATTCGTTGGGCCTGCCGGGACGATGCTGGACAAGTGGATCTCTGCCATGGGGTTCGACCGCCCGCAGGTGTATATTGCTAATGTTGTCAAGTGTCGGCCACCAAACAACCGGGCTCCAGAGCCGGGAGAGGTTCTGGCATGCTCGCCCTATCTATTGCGCCA
>CAUZOD010000174.1:0-6374 GCA_963581115.1 Phycisphaerae bacterium
CTTGTTGTCCTGAGAAACGTCGGTCTGAATCACGGCAATTTGCAAGCCGGGTTGCGTCACTTTATCAAACTGCAGAATCCGGTACTGGCCATACGCCCATGAACCGACCATAGATGCCGCCCACAACATTAAAGCTGTACGCATTATCCGCCGCAACCGTGTCCGCCCATGCCTACTGCGCTCAAACAGCGACTGTGTTAACAGGTCAACCACCAACCCGTTGGTCATCAATACGACAAAAGATACGCCGTGCTCACCAAATACGTCGGCAATCTGTACAATCCGTCCGGCACTCTGCTCTGGTAGGAACGAACCTTGGCTGTGGCCAATAAGAAACCACGCAAAACCACCCAGTGGGAAGCACGCTCGGATTGCTTCAAAGCTGACCCAGACCAGTGGCATGGCAATCGTGGCGGCACTGCGATAGATCCGATTTACATACCATATAACCACGATCGCTCCGGTTTGATACGCCGCCTGGAGCAGGGCCAATAATACGTATCCACCCAGTGAAACCGGTATCAGCCAGCTGGTCATGATCAGCCACCACGCCAGCATGCCGACAAACCCGGTCCAGGCTAACCGGCACCCACTTGGGCAACGGATCGCCAGAACACCCATCGGTACCAGGGCCACGTAGGCAAGCGGCCACCAACCCACCGGTGCAAAGGCTGCCGCGAGCATGCCGGCGGACCCACCGACCAACAGTAGACACCAACCTACCGAGTACACCCCGCTGGTAGGCAGGCGAAACGATGGCGCGAAATCCGTGACCATACCATCAATTTACCAGAGTCGGATGGTCATGACCGCAATGACGCCCAGTCGCAAGCAGGAGCAAACGCCTGGAAGCCTAGCCTAGAGGCTCGGATTACAAATCTCATCCATCAAGATGAGTCGAAATCTGCTTGGCGCATTTGCCACGGCGCCAACCGACAATACCTTCGCCGAATGTCGTGGAAGTGCGCCCGGGCTACACCGCGCGAGGATGCGCTTCATCATACGCACCGCGCAGCCGTATCGTAGATAGATGGGTGTACACCTGAGTCGTCGACAAGGACTGGTGCCCAAGCAATTCCTGAACCGAACGCAGATCGGCCCCATTATCCAGAAGGTGAGTCGCAAAGCTATGCCGCAGCGTGTGCGGACTGATCGATGGATCCAGCCCTAAGGATTTAAGGTACTTGTCCAGCTTGCGGCGAACCGATCGCGATGAGAGACGCCCACTGTTCTTGTTGACAAAGAGGGGAACCGCTGGAGTGGTCATCAACTGTTGCCGCAACAGATCGAATCGTGGATCGGGGTCAAGCAAAGTCAGGTAGTGCCGAATGGCCGCCATCGCGTGCGAACCCAACGGCACGATCCGCTCCTTCTTGCCCTTGCCCCGCACATGCAACGTCTGCCCATCGAAATCCATGTCAGTGCGATTCAGACCGACCAATTCTGATACACGCACCCCGGTCGAATACAACGTCTCCAGAATCGCCCGATCCCGAGCTCCAAGCGTCTCCTTATTGTCGGGTGCGGCGAGCAGTTTCTCAATCTGCTCGACACCGATTGCCTTTGGAAGCCGCTTGATCTGCTTCGGCGTACGGATCAGAATCATCGGATTGGACTGCACCAGACCACACTTGAGCAACCATTTGTAGAATGAACGGAGCGTTGCGATCTTGCGTGCGGTAGTAGCGGGACTGTATCCGAAGGTTTCCAGATGTGCCAAGAGACCGCGAATAGTCATCGCATCAGCAGCACGAACTTTTTCTTCCACAACGACTAGTTGCCCATCGCTCTGATAGTCAGATCCGGGTCCACCAGCGAGGTATTCAAAGAACTGCCGCAGATCAGCGGCATAACAGCGGGCGGTATAGGGACTGAAGTGCCGCTCGAAACGAAGGTAGTTCACGAACTGTTCGATCAGGGATTTCTGATCTGACATGGCTAAATTCCTCTTCTCTGGGCCCGGTGGGCGTGCAATAGTAGACGAAGTCTCGATGGGCTTGGGTCGGGTAAAGTCAACCAGTTCCGGTTTCCGCAAGATGACGCCTCAAAGCCTGAGAGATCACCGCGGCGTCTAACCAACTGAAGTTCATATCGGGATCGCGAACAAGATTCGCAAGCTCAGTAAGGAGCCTGCTTTCCTGCCCGCGTGCACAGCGTAGCACGTAGCGATGATCGGCCTTGACTAGCACGATTTCGTGCATGCCTTGTACCGGGGTACTGGCCTGCGAGTCCGGGTTCCGACATGAATCACTTGTCAAAGGATCGGTCACAACCACGCGCTCCGTTCCCGGCAAGGGCCGGCGACGCGCCGATCCCTCAAGATCCGGGCTTATTCTCGGCAAGCTGCGGTGGCGACAGGCGCCGGGCCTCAGCTTCCATCAGCTTACTGCTCACTATGTGAGCAACAAATTCCGTGTACAGGTCCATATTGATCCGGTAAAACCGCCAGGCATGTTCGTCATGGGGCGTGACACCACGCTTGATACCGTAATGCATCAAGCGTTTTCGGGTTAGGGGATCAGCCGCATCAAAGTAGCCACTGACCACACTGAACGGCGAGCGACTGGCTGACAATGACTCAAACGGTCGGGTCTGATCATCAACTCCAGCCCATGTTAGACGCCGAATCGATTCCGGATCTGAAAACCATGGCAGGGCCGGATCGACATACAGTTCGATCATCACCCCCAGCTTCGGCGGGTCATACGGGTCATACGCGTTGATCGTGCCGACAATCAGCCCATCGACTGCGAGTGTCCGCCGCAAACCCAGCAACTGCGCCGGACTGGTGACCTGGCTTAATCCGATCTCGTCCATCGCGGCCAGGACGCGGTTCACCGGAACCGTATCAATACCGGGATGGTTCTCGAACTGGTTCGCCAAGTGATCCGCGAATCGCGTGCCGTCAACGTTGAGACTTCCGGATTCATTGATCAGCGGCACGACTGCCCACAGCTGCCGCCGGGGATAGATGCCCGCCGTCATCGCAGGATCGGGCTTATCCAAGCCCGAACAGCCGCCGGCACCTAGCGTCATGGTCATCAGAGTCAACAGGACCTGTTCACTTGTCATGGCATCCTGCCAGAAGTTTTGCGTCGAACTCCATCGACGATTCAGTCTGCAAGCAGTCAAAGGACCGCGGATTGCGAACAGTGTGGCAGACTACTCGGCGGCTGGCGCCATCACTGACGCCAATTCATCCTGATCTTCCTTACGTGCCGCCAACTGCAGTGCACGGTCGGGCCGCAATGCCCACACGTTTTCCACACCATCCACACCGCGGTTGGACACAAAAAAGATCGAACCCGTCTGAGACCAAACTGGCTGCAAGTTGGCGAAGCGCCCTTCTGTCAACCGGGTTCGCCCGCTACCGTCGGCATTCATGATCCAGATATCCGCCTGTCCCGAGCCCGATGCATCATCGGCGTCAGGGTTGATAACCGTGCAAAAAACAATGTGCTTGCCGTCTGGACTCCAATCCGGAGTGATCGCAGCGGCATTGGCACTGGCCGCCAACTCAGTGGGCTGTCCAGCATCTCCGTCTTCCTTGAGCTGAATCGTCCAGACACCGAACCATCGCGTACCACGCTCGCGAGCTCGCTGGTACAAGATCCTGTTTCCGATTGGTGACCACGTTGGGAACAACCCATGCCCGATGTATTTCTTGGTCGCGGACTTTTCTATATCAATGATGATCATCTCCCACTGGCCCGACGGGGTGCCGTAACTGCAGTAGGCGAGCTTCTTGCCATCAGGGCTAAATGTGGGGTGGATGTCGTGTGTTGAATCTTGGGTCAGCTGGATGGCACGACCGCCATCGATGTCCATTAAGTAAATATCCCAGTTCCCGGCCCGGTCGGAAGCAAAAGCTACCCGCTTGCCGTCAGGGCTGATCGATGGCATGACATCATTAGCCGGATCATCCGTCAGTTGAGTGATGGCACTGCCCTCAACCTGCTTCAGGTAGATATCAGAAGTCTCCCGGTGGCGGGTCGAAGCATAGACAACCCGCTGCCCGGTCGGATCCACGGCAGGGTCAAAATCATCGCCCTCGCTGGTCACCGTCACTCGCCACAGGTTGTCCAGTCCGTCCATGGCACTGGAGAGCCCTTCCCGCGGCCTCTCCACCTGGCCGTAGAGGTTCAGGCTCCCAATCGCCGCCTCCGGTGGTGAAGTGCTGTTCATAGAATTCAGATTGGCCGCCTCAAATCTACTGCAAAAGTGCTTAGATCTCTGGACCACGAGGACCGGAGCGGGAGCGGATATCTCATCAAATTGCATGGCCTGGTATTTCTGATACTGCTGCGGCTGATGGGCATCGCCTCGGCCATCCCTACTGATCGCCGTGCAACCAGCACAAACAAGTGCTAATGTCGCGATGGTGCAAATAGTCACAGAACGTCGAATGGTCATAGCAAGCCCTTTATCGTGACGGTGTTGCAGCAACCGATGCCAACCCGTCGCAAAGCTGTTATCGGGGCGGTCCAAGGGACAATCTGTAGCATGCTCGAATATTTTGTTTATCGGACACGTCCGATATGATCTTGAGTCGACGGGTGGCGAGAAATGACCCATTGTGAAATAATGCCCCGCTTGACGGCGATAACCTCCTGATTGCAACCCGCAACCGGTTCAGATCGCCTCAGATCACAGGAACGGGCCAAGATATGAATCTCACAGCCCTTTATCCAATAGGCCATTCCAGCCCATGACCCAAGCCCCAATCGCCTGGATTATTGCCGAGCCTCTCCGATGGACGCTGACCGTGGCGTATGTGGGCACGTTATGCCTGATCGCTGTCTATGGACTGCACCGATACTGGCTGGTCTTGCTCTTTCGCCGCCACTGGCACCAGAAGTCCCGCCCGCGACAGCGATTTTCCCAGCTTCCACCGGTCACCGTTCAGATTCCCATGTTCAATGAAGCAGCAGTAGCCCATCGCATCATTGATGCCGCCTGCCGGATGGATTACCCCGCCAAATTACTGCAGATTCAGGTTCTGGATGATTCCATCGACGACTGCGCTCGGATCGCTCGGCAGCGATGCGAGTACTGGCGACGATGTGGAGTAAACGTCGAGTACCGTCATCGCGCGACACGAACCGGGTTCAAGGCTGGAGCCTTGGCTGCCGGCATGAAGTCGGCTACAGGCCAGTTTATTGCCATATTTGATGCAGATTTCGTCCCTCCCCGTTGGTTTTTGCGCCGGACGATCCACTACTTTACCGATCCGCAGATTGGGATGGTACAGACCCGCTGGGCACACCTGAATCGAAACGAAAGCTTGCTGACACGCGGTCAGGCGATATTCCTAGACGGCCATTTCCTCATCGAACACACCGCACGAAACCGATCCGGCACGTGGATCAATTTCAACGGTACTGCGGGTCTGTGGCGCCGCCAGACTATTTCAGCTGCTGGTGGATGGCAGCACGATACCCTAACCGAAGACGTGGACCTGTCCTATCGAGCCCAGTTGGCCGGATGGAAATTTCTATTCCTGCCTCAAGTCCGCTGCCCGGCCGAACTACCCCCGGAAATTAATTCATTCAAGAGCCAGCAGCACCGCTGGACCAAGGGATCGATCCAGACGGCGATAAAGCTGTTGCCGAAAGTATTGGTGGCGCCAGTGTCGCCACGGGTGAAACTGGAGGCACTGTTCCACCTAACCAGCCCCATGGTATACCTGTACATAACGCTGCTGGCGTTAATGTTCTATCCAGCAATCTTCGTGAACTTGGATATGATCGGTCACGATGCCTGGCTGGGCGTCGGGCTTGGCCTGAGCTTGTTCATGCTGGGCACGATATCGGCATCGGTGTTCTACATCACATCGCAACGAGCCCAACGACGGGGGCTCGTTGTAACAATTCTGCAGGTGCCACTGCTGATGGCAATCGGAATCGGAATCGCGATGAATAATGCGGTTGCCTGTATCGAAGCCCTGCTTGGCCACAAGTCGCCGTTCATTCGCACCCCAAAATACGGCGAAGGTTCTGCCAATGTAAAACGTGTCATCCCCATCCCCTCGATGAAGCTATCCATGTGTATGCTGGAGATTGCGATGGGCTTCTACATGCTTGAATGTATTCGCCTAGCAATTGTCATCGAGAACACCGTCGTAAGCCTGCCCTTCCTGGTATTGTTTGCCGTGGGATACTTTTACATCGGCGGTACCAGCCTTTGGATCCACGCCCGCAGCTGGTGGATCAGCCGCCGGCAACAACTCATACAGGCGCAACCCGCCTAGCCCCTATGTTTCAACACCCCTGAGCTAGATGGTAAAACCCGTAAGCGTTTCAACATCAATTCAGCCTAGTACCCCACAGCGGGGTAGTGAAAGATACCGGTCAGAGCGGTTTTAAGCCACCTCG
>CAUZOD010000175.1:0-6361 GCA_963581115.1 Phycisphaerae bacterium
TTATACGCGTGGCGGATCACGTCAACAGGTAATTTCGCAAGCAAACAAGGAGTCTGATCGTCGCTGCCATCGTCAATGACCAGGACGTCAGATGCGTGTCGTGTTACTTCGCTAATCACGCGGGATACGTAGCGGTCTTCGTTGTAAACCGGAATCGCAACCAACGTACGCATCGGAACGCTCCCTTCTAAGCGGTATCATCGTAGCCAGAGGGCACCCCTGCCCACCACTAAAGTGTAGCGGATCAACCCAGATAGCGTGCCAGTTCTACGATCTGCCGTACACTGAGATTCTCAGGTCGAAGATCCGAGGCAATCCCGTCCGGAAGTTCCACTGAACGCCCCAGAATCGTTCCCAATTGCTTTCGACGCTGTCCAAACAAACGTTGCACCATCGCCAACAGTTGATCGGGGCGATCGATCAGAGGTTTGTCTCGGCGGTGCAGTGCGATGATCGCGGACTCAACCTGGGGAGGCGGCCAGAAGCACGAAGGTGCCAATACCCCCACCCGTTTGACTTCGCACATCGCCTGCACCATGACTCCCAGCGGACCAAAAGACTTGCCCCCCGGCCGAGCTAGAAGCCGGTCAGCTACCTCGCGTTGCACCATGACCACGGCTGCTGTCATATGCGGATGAGCTGTGACCAGATTCGCCACCAATGGTGACGCGACACTATATGGAAGATTGGCCACCAGCTTGAATGGTCGCTCACCAATCAATTGAACCACCGCTGGTGACACCTGGTGCTTACTGGCCAAAATATCGCCAATGTGAAGCACTGCTCGCTGCCCAAGACAATGGCGTAGAATCGGTTCTAGATCATGGTCAATTTCCACCGCAATCAGCCTTGCTGCAGTCTCCAACAACCTTAGGCTCAGCGAACCGGTTCCTGCCCCAACCTCAAGTACCAGTTGCCCCGGCTCAATCTGCGCTGCAGCAACGACCCGTTGCATCTGATTCTGATCGTGAAGAAAATTCTGCCCGAACCGTTTCTTCGGTCGCAGCCCGCGCTCAGCAAGAAGGCGTTTGATCTGGGTCAGGGTCTGAGCCATGGCAGCAAAGCATCGCGGACTAATTTTTGTACTTGACGTCGAATAATCACCCGGTCGACCATGACCGGTGTCACCACCGAGACGTAATCGATCAATCCCGACCGACCGTCTCCATCCAGACTCGAGCCATCAGCATGTGCCCCGCCAAAGACGGATGAACTCCGTCTTTGGCCCAATACGCGGCCTCGGCACGATCCAGCGCCTGATCAAAACTTTCCTGAAATGGGACCAAGACAGCACCGAAATCCATTGCGATCTCTTTTACCAAAGTTCGACGGTGATCAAGTTCGGGGAACCAGCATTCTGTCACCTGGCCACAGCGCAGAGCAAAAGGCTCACAGAGTACCAACCGGATGCTCGGTTTGGCTTCTCGTGCTTGCTTAAGCAATTGGCGATAAACCTGATCGTAGTGCTGGAGCGACGTTCCCACACCATCGTCCAAGGCGTGATAGGTGTCGTTGATCCCAATCAGCACACTGAGCACATCTGGAGCTAGGTCTAGGCAGTCCACCTGCCACCTCTGCTCCAGTTGCCAGACCTTGTCACCCCCGATCCCCCGGTTGTATATCGCCACCCCCGGCCACCGGTCCAGAATCATGGCGCCCGTGTAACGGGCATAGCCTAGGCCTAAAGCTTCTGGAGCGTTCGCTTGGGCTTCCCGGGACCGATCTCTCTGGCAATCGGTGATGGAATCACCTTGGAACAATACCACGTCTTTGGACTGAATCATGTCGATACGATAACAATGATGGTCCAGGCAACGGAATTGGCGCCACTCCGCTCCATCAACTGCAACCTCTGCTACCATGCTCGGCCATGTCCATCAGCAAGCTACCGGCATTACTGGTCAGTCAAATTGCTGCCGGTGAGGTGATCGAGCGGCCAGCATCGGTCGTTAAGGAACTAATCGAAAACAGTCTCGATGCAGGTGCCTCAAGGATCGACTTGTCCGTGGACAATGGCGGCCACGACCGTATCCGAGTCAGCGATGATGGGAATGGGATCCCCTCCGATCAGCTGGTCCTAGCTGTCACCCCACATGCCACGAGCAAGCTCCAAACGGTCGAGCAACTGGCGAAGATCCATACGCTGGGCTTCCGTGGTGAAGCGCTCGCGTCAGCGGCGTCAGTCAGCCGATTGCGCCTGATCAGTCGGCCCCACGGCAAAGATGCCGCTGCCCTGGAAGCCACGGGTGAACACGTCAACCTCCCGCAACCCACGGCCAGCGCACCAGGAACCGTGGTGGAGGTCCTCGATCTGTTCTTCAATGTTCCTGCCCGCCGCAAGTTCCTGCGTACCGCGGCAACTGAGTTCGGCCACATCCACGATGTGGTCAACCGAATCGCCATGATCCATCCCCACGTGTCCTTCCGACTGGCCCACAATGGTCGGCCGATATTGGACCTTGCTGCGGTAGATGACCCGCGTCGGCGACACGTAGAGTTACTCGGCAAGGATTTGGAAGAAGCGTTGCTCGATCTTGATGATCCTGCCACACCTGATGGCATGAAAGTCAGCGGTGTCATCGGCCTGCCCTCGATCGCCCGGGCATCGTCCCGACAGCTGTATCTAAGCGTCAATGGGCGCCCCGTGAGAAACCGCCAGCTGGTACACGCAATCCGACAAGCATATCGGGGGTTGCTCCCATCCGACCGATATCCGGTGGCAACAATCGCAATCCAACTCGACCCGCAGCAGGTAGATATCAACGTCCACCCAACCAAGGCCGAGGTACGATTTGGCAATCCGTCCGGTGTACACAGGGCTTTAATCTCGGTCGTGCGCGATCGACTGCTCAATGCCGACCTGACTCCGAGCGCATCGCTGGCGCCGCTTGGTGAACGATGGCGCAAATCTCGATACGACCGAATCAATACCCATACCACCGGACCCGGCCTCCCGAGCGAACCGCTGCACCGCATGGACCCGACCCGAAAGGATTTGGTCTATGAACAAGTCCGTCAGGCGATGGCTGAAGGAAACCCGGGACCTGAATCTCCAACACCGCAACCGGTAAATTCGGGACCCACGCCACGCTCAATTCTGCAGATCCACAACAGCTACCTGGTTGCGGAAGATGAACAAGGCATCATAATCATTGATCAGCACGCTCTGCACGAACGGGTCATGTTTGAATCTCTGTGCCGACGTGTACTCGCCGGTAAGAATCTCGAAAGCCAGCGTCTGTTGATGCCCGAGGTGCTTGACGTCACTCCGCACCAGCAAACCGTACTCGAAACCATCCAGCCCCTGCTCCAGCGCATTGGCATCGAGGTCGGTCCGTTCGGCGAACATCAGATCGCGATCCAGGCATGCGCATCGTTTCTCTTCAGCCGCGGTGTCGATGCGGCCCCATTTCTGCGCCAATTGCTCGACCGGGTCGAGGATGGCGCCATCAATGTTGCCGGCCGTGGCGCCGAGGAGGCCGCCCTGCACGAAATGCTGGACATGATGGCCTGCAAGGCCGCGGTTAAGGCCGGTGATAAGATGAACCCTGAAGAATTGGATGATTTGCTGGCCCAGGGTGCCCAGATTGAGCGTAGAGGCAGTTGTCCCCACGGTCGCCCCACAACGATCCGCATTTCCCTCCAGGATCTGGAAAAACAGTTTGGACGCACATAGTGTGCCCACTGCCTTTGGGGGGGCACTACAGATACTTGCCCCAGCGCCGGGGATCTCGCAGCGTCGAAACGGAGTTCCACCTCGGTTCCAACAGTCTCACAGGCTCCCACCAACAGACTGGCCACCGAAATCGGCTACTTCAAAGCATTTAATCCTGAAATGTTCAAACAGAGTGTTCTGCCATTGTTGCCATGAGCAATGACGTGTCGTCGGTAACGAGCCCGCCGCTGCGTACCAATTTGAGCCAAGCCATCATTTCATCCGCCAAAGACCGCACGTTCAGATCGTCCAGCTCGATCGCCAGCCGGCCCAATTGCCTCTCCACACCTTGGATACCCAGCATGTGGCCTTCGGGATCGAAAGTTTCTGTCACGCCATCGGTGTACAGCAGGAAGTAGTCGCCGACACCAACCCGGTCCTCACTCGTGGGGAACACCTCGGTCGTAATGCCCAACGGCAAAGCCGGCGATGCATTGAGGCGGCGAGTCGATCCATCAGCACGCACGACCATAGGGGGCGGGTGGCCCGCGTTGACACATTGAATCTGCCCGGTGCCCAGATCCAGTTCAAGACCAATCATGGTCACAAAATGACCCGGAGGCAACGTGCGAGTCAAGTATTCATTGATCGAACTGATCGCATCAACCAGTCCGAGTCCGGCGTCGAGGTTTGCATGCAGCCGACTATGCAATGCGGTTGTCACCAACGCTGCTTGAACACCCTTGCCACAGACATCGGCAATGACCAGAATCACACCCCCGTCAGGCCGAACCAGCACATCGACGTAGTCCCCACCGACCCACCGACACGGCTCGAATCCAATTGCAAACAATAGGCCATCCAACCGCAAATCTTCTGGCAAAAGTCCTCGCTGCATGTGCCGGGCCAGTTCCAATTCCCGGTCAATCACGGCCTGCTCCACTGCCATAAGGCGTGACTTCCAAGATTCATGGGCGTGGTGGAACTGTTCGACTGACAGGACGACCAGAGCGAGCCAATCACCCGTACCAAACTGTACGGGCACCTCGACGTAGAGCAGGTCCATCTGCTCAGCCTCAACCTGAATCGGGCATGCCAATACGGCGATGCCGCGAGCATCATCCATCACGGTCAGTTCCACCGCCTGATCATCACCGCGTCCCATCGACGCCAGGCATGCTTCCTTGCGGGCTCGTACCTCATTCAGCAACGTGTGTGAAAGATATGGCAATCGCGCGTTTTGCTCCCCACAGTTCTGCGCCTCACACAGCAATTCGGGGCGCAAGCCTGTATCGGTCATCGAGATGCGCAGGCAAACGGCTGCCAAGCCATGAAACTCCGGACCCACCAACAGCCGACACAGTTCAACCAAGCGATGCGAAGGTTCGTCGATCTCGAGCAGTCGGTCTGCAAAACGCACTACCAGCGACAGCTGCTCAGCCCTAATCGTCGAAGACCAGAACTCTGAAATCGTGTTGATCGTGCCCGCGGACCGGTCCATCACTGGCGGCGGAGCCACGGAAATCGTATCGGAGCGATCGCTGTTCTGGCCGTAACCGTGATACACGCATATCAGGTCGCCAACCTGGATCTGATCCAGATGCTGCAACTGCTGTTGCGTCACCGCATGCCCATTGATGTGGGTTCCGTTATGACTGCACAGGTCGCTCAGCCACCACTGGCCATCAGGATCTCGCGCCAACTCGGCATGGCACCGGGATACCATCGGGGAATCGAATCGGATATCGGCATCCGATGATCGCCCCAAAACCATTCGCATGCCGGTCAGTGCATACCGCTCGGCGTGCTCGGGGGGAGAGACGATCACGATCTCATCTGCTCGAGTTTCGACCAAAGTTGTCATTGTCTGCTGAGATTCACATCGCAAAAGCCATTTTGAAGCGACATCCGCAAACCACCATATCGCCAAGTATGCCGCTACCGCATGATACCAATTACGCAGACAAATCCTCCGCAAATATGTCAGGCATAGGCCCTCCTGCATGCCGTTTTCTCATATTCGCGGTACAGTGGCAGTCGGCAGTTATCAAGATGCAGATCCGATCTGAAGTAGTGTAGCGCCCCCTCGGGGCTGCTGGCTTTGCAGTCCCATGTGACCCAAAAGATGGATCGTGGCCAGCAGCAGTACCACGATCCATGTCCAGCATGAATGCCAACAAAGTCTCCCCAACATCACCAACATTCCGCTACACAGTAATCGGATCCAGGACAGTCACCTGACCTCCGTCATTGCTATTACCAATCAGCAGACCCGCCAGTAGGCGGTTTATCTTCTTGACGACCAAAAAAAGACGGCTATGCTTCTGCCAGAAGTACCGGATCGGAGGATGCTTACCACCTTGGTCCTGCCCGCCAGCTGGACCACTACGCCGCCCAGCGGCAAGTTGCTGAGATTGGAGGAACTTGCCTGCTATGGGCGATTAAACCAACTCACAACCCGATGACCGATAATCGAATCCTGCTTGTCGGCCAATAGCCGCCCCTAGGCTGACCGCAGGTCTACAACGCGCATTGTTCGCAATGGAACTCGATCGACCTACGGTCCCAGCCGATGACGGTCTTATGCCCCCACCCTCCGGGGTCAAACCAGCGCCAGTGCCCCAGACCGAGGCTCCAAGACAATGACTGCCATGACGACATCGATTGCCAAGGACCAGACCAAGCCCAGCCGACTCGCCCAAATGC
>CAUZOD010000176.1:0-6326 GCA_963581115.1 Phycisphaerae bacterium
GCCGACAGTACACCGTCAGCGGACAGGTCAGCTACCGGCCACCCGGAGCCATTCGGACGATACTGACCGACTACCGCGTGCCATTGCCAACCGCTGATTTCAGCACCGGCGGGCAGTTCAACTAGCCGGTTGCCGATCGGAATGGGCCGTATCGGCGAATCCGGTTCTGGCGTGATGGGAACCGATGCAGCCAGTATTCGATGATCGCCGCTACCTGATTCCCTTTCGTGCCACGCTACTGCCGCAGATTCTGACTGACGTTTTGGTCATCGGCGCTGGCGTGGCGGGGATGCGAGCTGCGTTGGCCGCGGCTGAAGGCGGTGCCGACGTGATCCTGGCTGCCAAAGGCACACTCAATGATTCGAACACCTACTGGGCACAGGGGGGAATCGCCGCGGTACTTAATGAATCGGACAGCGTGGACGGTCACGTTGACGACACCCTGGAAGCGGGTGCGGGCCTGTGTGATGTGCCGGTTGTTCGCCGAGTGGTTGAGGATGGGCCATCACGGATCCGCGAATTGATCGAATGGGGGATGGCTTTCGATCGCCACGAACCCACCGGCCCCGACCCGGGCCAGCTTTGCCTGGGCCGCGAAGGAGCACACAGCCATGCCCGTATCGTGCATGCCGATGGTGACGCCACAGGACGGGCACTGGTTGGAACCCTCAATGCAAGGCTGCATGGACATGAGTCCATCCGCCGGTTCGATCAATGTTTCGTGATCGACCTGATTACGCAAGACAGCAACCCACCGCAATGTCTCGGTGCGGTAACACATCACCCAAAATATGGTCTGCAGGTCATCTGGGCCCATGCCACCGTGCTTGCCAGCGGTGGGGTGGGGCAGATTTATCGTGAGTCCACCAATCCACCAGTTGCAACCGGCGATGGATTGGCCATGGCTTATCGTGCAGGGGCGGACCTGGCTGATCTGGCATTTATGCAGTTTCATCCGACGACGCTGTACGTCGCCGGGGCCAGCAGATCTTTGATCACCGAAGCAGTACGAGGCGAAGGGGGGCAACTGATTGATCGCCTAGGCCATCGATTCATGCCTGACTACGATGACAGGGCTGAATTGGCCCCGCGGGACATCGTATCCCGTTCAATGCTCAAGCAAATGGCTAAAACCGACCATACAAACGTGTTCCTCGACGTCCGTCACATGGGCGAGGACTTTCTGCAGAAACGTTTTCCCGGTATCTACAAGCTCTTGGGCCGGTTCGATATCAACCCCACCACACAGCCAATCCCCGTACACCCATCGGCCCACTACATGATCGGGGGGGTGCGCACCGATGATCGGGCTTGCACCAACATCACCGGACTTCTGGCCTGTGGCGAAGCCGCATGCACGGGACTGCACGGAGCCAATCGGCTGGCCAGCAACAGCCTTCTCGAGGGGCTCGTTGAAGGTCGGACCGCTGGCGGAACTGCCCGCCAACTGGCCAACGAATTCAGCGGCAACAGCCCTCGACCCGTTCAGATTATCTCCAATATTCGTCAGTCGGACCGCAGCCGACTCGATCTGTCTGACGTCCGATCGAGCCTGCGCAGTGTCATGTGGCGCCATGTGGGAATAGAACGCGATGGCCAACGCTTGCAGGAGGTGCAGAAAATGTTCGAGTTCTGGGCCCGGTACACCATGTACAAGATCTTCGATAAACGCACTGGCTGGGAGGCACAGAATCTCCTGACCGTCGGGGCAATGGTCACCCAGTCCGCCTGCTGGCGACAGGAAAGTCGTGGAACGCACTTCCGCATGGATTATCCAGAAATGGATGAGGCCTTGCGCATCCATGATCTCTGGCGCCGCGGTGCCACATCACCGCAAACCCTGTCCTCGTTGGCGACCAGTTAACCGATGGCACAATGGCACAACAGTTCATCAGGGACCAGATCCGGCGACTGGGCCACAGATCGATGCTTGCAGGGTTTCTCTTTCAAAACCGATGCGATAGGCCCGGATAATTTCACGAGACCTCCATGGTGGCCGGACAGAACCACCTGCAAAGGACCGCGACAACAGAGGTGCTGCAGCACTTGCCTGTGACAATGATTTCGTCTTGCCCGTGCGATACAATCGTAGCATGGCCGAATCACAGAAATTTCTGTTGCCTGCGATTGACTTGCGCGACGGACGGGTCGTGCGCCTGACGCAGGGTGACTACAACCGGCAGACGGTCTACGGCAACGATGCGATGGAGCAGGCACTGAATTTTGAATCCGCAGGTGCGCGATGGCTTCACGTGGTGGATCTTGATGGTGCACGTAGCGGACAGATCGAACACGGCACCCAGATTGAACGCATCTGTACCCAGACCCAGCTCAAGGTTGAAGTTGGCGGGGGGGTACGGTCAGCCGATTCGATCCGGCAGCTTCTGGCGGTTGGCGTTACACGCGTCATCCTCGGCACGGCAGCTCTGAGTGACTGGAACTGGTTCGAAACGCTGGTCGGACAAGAGGAGTTTCGCTATCGGCTGGTGCTGGGGCTCGATGCCCGTGCCGGTATGCTCGCGGTGTCGGGGTGGCAACAGCAGACCAAGATCGGGGCCATGGACATCGCCCGACAGGTCAGTGATTGGCCCTTGGGCGCAATTGTCTATACCGACATCGCGACTGACGGCACGGGGAAGGGCCCCAATCTCAATGCCACGAGAGAACTCGCGGAGGCCACGAAGATTCCAGTAGTGGCGTCAGGTGGAGTCGGCCGTTTACAGGATCTGCGAAACCTTGCCGAACTGCCCATATGTGGTGCCATCGTTGGCCATGCCCTCTACGAAGGCGCGTTTACAATTGCACAAGGCCTTGAAGTGTTTGAAGGATTGGGTGACCGGCCAACGGGGGCCGGTGAAAGGATCGGTGGGGGGGGCAGTGAATGAGCCAATCCCCGACAAATCCTCTGCGGAGCTACTTCGATTGGCAGGTTACGACAATCATGCTGGCTCATGACCTGCATGAGGCGATTCAAGACCCCGAAGCGGCTGAGGTCCGGCGCCAGCAGGTTGAACGTGAGGTTAGCGCCTTTACACTTGCCATCGTGCCCGAAGAGTTCAAGCAGGAATTACAGCATGACTGGCCCCCAGAACTGATGCGGCAGATCACCCAGGAGACACTGCGCCGCGCCGCCGCGATTGCTGAGAGCTGCTGACCCGGCAAGTGGAGAGCATCCCACGCTTACCGATGCCTGGATTTCCCATATAGCCGCGTGTTTCTTTATGACACCATCACAAATATTCGATCCGGACTGGCAAGGGATTCAAGGCGTGATGCTTCGAACCGTCCTGCTTGTTCTGCCGGTACTCCTGGTGCCGCCGATCGCGGCGGAGGCGATCGACATCGGCTCGCGCCGCGAGCTGTTCGTCGATCGTTTCCTGATCGAGCGACTGGACGGCGCGAGCCTGAAGCTGCATGCGCCCCGGTCCGCCGGTCCGGTGTTCCGCCTCGACCGGCCGTGGGAGGGGATCGTCAGCGCCTATTTCACGGTCATCCACGATCCCGATTCGGGCCGGTATCACCTCTACTACCGCAGCCGCCCGTTCACGACGCTCGCCGATGCCACGGAAAGAGGCCCGGGAGGACGCCTGTGTCGCCTTCAGCGACGACGCGGCGTCCACTGTGGACCCGGCCCGACGTCGGCCTGTTCGAGGTCGCCGGCACGATGGACAATAACGTCATCATGGTCCGGCCGAAGAACGTGACACACAACTTGTGCCCGTTCCTCGACATGCGGCCCGGCGTGCCCGCGAATGAGCGGTGGAAGGCGGTGGGGGGCACCGGCAGCCTGGGGGGCTGTTCGGGTTCGTATCGCCGGACGGCATCCGCTGGCAGCCCGTGCAGGACGAGCCGCTGATCCGGAAGGGCGCATTCGATTCTCAGAATGTTGTCCTCTAGTCGTCGCACGAGGGGATGTACGTCTGCTTCTTCCGCACGTGGAAGGACGGCGTGCGATGGATCACGCGGGCGACATCGCCGGATTTCCGTGACTGGTCCGAGCCGGTGGACATGATGGACATGAGCTTCGGCGACGCACCGAACGAACACCTGTACACCAACCAGACCCGGCCCTACTTCCGCGCCCCGCACATCTACATCGCCACGCCCGCGCGCTTCAACCAGGGTCGATGGGCCCTGACGCCGGAACAGGAGCGGGCGATCGGTCTCGACAGCCCGGACAACTACGACGGGGCGCCGTCGGACGCCGTGTTCATGACCCGCCGCGGCGGTGACGTCTACGACCGCACCTTCCTCGAGAGCTTCATCCGACCGGGCATGGACCTGCGCACCTAGGTCGCGCGCTCCACAACTACCCGGTGCTCGGCGTCGTGCCCACCGGTGACGACGAGATGTCGATGTACGTCCAGCGGCGGTACGGGCAGCCGTCGACGTACATCGAGCGGTTGACGCTGCGGACCGACGGTTTCGTCTCGGTGAATGCCGGGTATCGCAGGGGAGAGCTGGTGACGAAGCCGATCACCTTCTCGGGGGAACGACTGGAGATCAATCTCTCCACCGCCGCCGCCGGAGAAATCCACGTCGAGATCCAGGATGACATCGGCCGGCCGATCGAGGGGCATTCTGAAGGATGCCGACCTGTACGCGTTCCGGTTCCACTGACGTGGATCAGTAACGACGGGTTCCGGCGTTGTGTGTTCACCGCTCTTCTCACGGTACCCTGCGGCGCAATGCCGTCCTCGGGCAGCAAGGATATCCCGGATAAGGGTAAATCCATGCCGCAGTGGCTTCACGGCTCAGTTCCGGAGATCTAAGACCGGACCACTATTGCCGTCGTCCAGGCCCACATGGGTTATAGGAGCAGATTAGCGCCGTCGTTTTCGCAACGTTAAAGGGTACGTAAACTCAGGCTTCTATCCGAAACGAATCCATACTGTTCTTGGATGACCTATTCGTCGAACGCACCGAATCCGCTCGGCGGGTTATTCACCCACCCCCATGCTGACTGAAAATCACCGGACTCTGGCAAAGACATGCCCATCGCAACCATGTTGCCAGGCAGATAAAGGTCTGAAAAGACCTCAAAACAGCTATGTAAGCTATATTTTATGGCTGAGGCCTGAATCGTGTTAATTATACATAACATACATTATCGGGCCTTGTAATTGTTTGCCGGCCACTTCGCCATTTCAAGTGCCCTGACAAGAAGTGAGCTAGGCTAGGGTTTGGGCCCATTTGGGGCCGGAAAGGCTGATTCGGCTCCCGAGGCAGCCGGCCCTGTCTGCCGGGCGATGATCTGCTGAATCTCGGCCATAGCGCTATCCATCGCCATCGGCCAGGACTGAATCGCTTCGAGCAGGTACCCGGTAGTGATGGCGTATTGACGGCGGTCCTGAAACGGGCGGTCCTCGATCTGCCGCATGTTGTCCAGGCAATCAGCGATCTTGATCATCTTGGTGTCATTAGGCAGTTGACTGGTACGCTCGGCAAGTTGGCGATACTTGTGTTTAAGATCATGATCGGGCGTGGAAAACATTGTTGGTTCTTGGCGCATTGCCAACGGCTCAACCAAGTTGGCCACGCGTGATCCGAAAGCACCGTGGATTTGTTCTAAGGTGACCGACGTGTGCTCCACTACGTCGTGGAGACATGCAGCAGCAATCAACTCAGGGTCATTGGCTGGCAGCGCCGATCGCAAGATCTCAGCGACTGCGATCGGATGAGTGTAGTACGGCTGGCCACCAGTGCACTGCTGTCTGGCGTGGGCCTGCATGCACCAACGCCGGGCCCGGCAGATCGTGTCACTGGACTCGATCTGGATGATCCGGTTATGGGTACTGATTCGGGCTTCGGCAATCAGTTTGATGGCCTGCGGATAGGCTTCCCGCTCCTGCTCAAACACCCGAGCCGCAAGCGTCTCGGGAGTATCATCATCGTGAACCGGGCACGTGCGTTGCAGGATGATCGGTCCAGTGTCATAGGTCTGATCGGCAAAATGGACGGTGCAGCCAGAGATCTTGCAGTTCGCGGCGAGCACGGCCTTGTGTACGTGGTGCCCGTGCATACCCTTGCCACCGAATGCTGGCAGCAGCGCCGGATGAATGTTCAGCAGCCGATCGGCAAAATCGTCGGGAATGACCACCCGACTGAGGAATCCACCCAGACAGATTAAATCGCAATCGGCTTGACGCAGCCAATCGAACACAACATCCGAGAACTGGTCGGCGTTGTCGTAATCGCAACGCGCCGCCAAGTGAGTCTCGATGCCGTCAAGACCCCGAGCATGCAAGCGATCGAAAGCCGGGATATTGGAACACAAAACAGTGACGATCTTGGCCCGCAATGTACCGGAAGCGACCCGTTCGTAC
>CAUZOD010000177.1:0-6313 GCA_963581115.1 Phycisphaerae bacterium
CTCAGTCGTGACGACGAGACAATTCTGGGACAGGCACACCGGTTTGTGGATGCTTACAACGAACTGCTTGACACGATCAATACTCACGACAGCTTCAACAGCGATACGGAAGGGAGAGGCTTGTTGCTCGGCGATCCGACCGTCAACAGTATCAAGCAGGCGATCATCAACACCATCATTCGCCGCAACACCGAGTTGAGCGGGCAGTTTACGGCGCTCTCACAGATCGGCCTGACGGTAGGGGCGGGTGGGCGATTGAGTCTGAATGAGAACACGCTCCGCGATGCCCTGGAGACGGACTTTATCGCGGTGGAGCAGCTTTTCACGCTGCGCCAGACCGAATTAGACGAGGATGGCGAGGAGGTCATGACTGCTCGCGGCATTGGGGTCGTCATCGACAATTTGCTGGAGCGGCTGACTGACCCCAGCTTCGGGCCAATTCAGTACCGTGTCGACGGGATCAATGATCAAATCCGCCTTAACGATCGCCGCATCGAGTCGCTAGAAGCGCAGCTTGAGGCCAAACGGCAGCGTCTTCTGGCCCAGTTTGTTGCCATGGAACGTGCTTTGGCTCAGTTACAGTCGCAGTTCGCCGCGCTGACCAGCTTTCAGCCTATTGCCGCTGGCCTGAATCTTTCAGGGGGCAATGTCATCTAGGCCCGCATGGTTGACCCGCCATTTGCAGCATGGCTGTCGAATCACGATCTCTGGCACCTCGAATCTAGTTGTTCGGACTGGTTTGTGTTATCGGTCTGTTCGCAGGGGCACCTTAACGGGGTGACTGATTACCAGTCGATACTTTAGGAACCATGCAACCGACTGATCCCAATCCCTACCTTAAGACCAAGATCATGACCGCTGGCCCGGAGGAGCTGCGACTGATGCTCTATGACGGCGCTCTGAAGTTCTGCTGTCAGGCCCGGATCGCTTTGGATAACGGTAAGGATGAAGAGTGCTTCAATGGTCTGATGCGGGCTCAGAAGATCGTGCTGGAACTGTCCACCAGTCTCCATTGTGACGTGGCTCCGGAACTGACAGACAAGATGTCCTCCCTGTACAACTACATCTATCGAAGACTGGTTGATGCCAACATCAATCACGACGTGGCCGGTATCGATGAGGTAATCGGCCTTCTGCAGTATGAGCGTGAGACTTGGCGGTTGTTGATGAAGAAGCTTGCCGAGGGAGAGGGTCATGCCGATGCCAACCCCATTGCAGGCGCTCAACAGACCGCGATCAGCACTTATTCCAAGAGTGCTTAGCCTTACAACCCCACTGCCTCACGGGCCCGTCTGGTAACAGCCTCGATCTGCTCGCCTGCGGCGATGGCACCATTTCGCAAAATCTGGTCGATATAAGCCGGATCCTGTAGTAACGCAGTTCGCCGCTGGCGCGCTGGACCGAAGTGGTCCAGGATCAACTCAAATAGGGCTGCCTTGGCCTCACCATAGCCCATGCCACCAGTGAGGTATCGCTGAGATAGTGCATCAGTACGGGGATCATCGGGCCCGGTGATAGCCCGATAGATTTGGAACACAATACAGGTATCTGGATCCTTCGGCTGCTCTACCGTCTTGGAGTCGGTAGTGATTTTCATGACCCGTTTGCACAGCGGTTTCTCGTCCATGAATGGGTCGATGTTATTGCCATAGCTCTTGCTCATCTTCTGGCCATCGATTCCTGGAAGCGTTCCAGCATCTGTCCGGACCATCACTTCAGGCACCTTAAATATGTTGCCGTAGGCATGGTTGAAGCGTTGGGCCAGATCGCGGCTGATCTCTATATGCTGGCGCTGATCCTCGCCTACAGGTACCACATCGGGATCGACGCCAAGGATATCTGCCGCCTGCAGCACGGGGTATGTATATAGGCCGACCGACGCGGGCAAACCCCGGGCAACCTTGTCCTTGTAGGTCGTGGCCTTGTCCATTTGGCTCTTGGGACACATGCAGGCCAGCAACCAAGCCAACTCGGTTACCTGGGGCACATCCTGCTGAAGGTAGATATGGCAATGGTCTGGATTCAGACCGAACGCCACATAATCTACAACGATCTGGCGGATGTTATGCCGCAACTGCTGAGGATCTCGCATCGAAGTCAAGGCGTGGTACGACGCCACGAACACGTACATCTCATGGCTCGACTGGAGATCGATGAACTGCCGGATGGCCCCGGCGTAGTTGCCCAGATGCAGCTGGCCGGACGGTTGCAGTCCTGAGAGTACTCGCTTCATGATTGGATTCCTGATCGGTAGACTCTCGTCACCACGCTGCCTTGGACCGCAGATGATACCGGTACCGGATCACTATTCCCCGTCATTAGTATCGGCCCGCCGTACCGCCTTGCAGAATTCCCGGATCAGCCGTAGATCTTTAACGCCTCGCGAAGCCTCGACGCCACTGGAGACATCTACTCCCCATGGTTGAACCGTTTGCACCGCGGTACCCACATTGTCAGGCGTCAGGCCACCGGCGAGAATTAGCGGAGGTAGATCAACCCGGTCCAAGTAGGACAGCCCCGGCCAGTCGAAAGCTCTCCCGTGGCCACCGGTCGGTTCGCCGGGGCTTGTGGGGCTGTCGATCAGCAGGGCACCAACGTGGTGCGGTGCCCGACGCCAAGGTTCGATTCGGTTTTGATCGAATGGCACGGCCTTGAAGATCGTTTTGTCATCAAGAGCCTCGATATAGGCGCGGTTCTCGTGACCATGCAACTGCACGAGGTTTACCGGCAACTCATTGAGCACGTGGCGCACGAACTGCAGTGGCTGATCCGCGAACAGGACCACCGCTTCCGTTGTCTCATCTAGTCCCTCCACGATCGCGCAAGCTTGTCTGGTGGTCACCTGGCGGGGAGAGTTAGTGGCGAAGACCAAGCCCACATATTGCGCGCCGGCCCGGGCTGCGCACCGCGCCGTCTCGAGGTCACGAACGCCGCAGATCTTGATCCGCGTCTTGGCAGTCATGGGTGATTACCCTACCGGGGTCAGAATCCGTCCTCAGTGAACTCCTCTACCTTTGCCAACCGGGCATACTGCAATATCAGGGTCTTGGTTCCGGCGGTATTGAAGGTGATTCGCGCTCGTGTGTGGGCGCCCATTGGTGCTACATGGAGTACGCGACCAAGGCCAAAGTCCGGGTGTCGTACGATGGAGCCAGGGGGGAACTCGCCGGCGAGCTTCCCTGCAAGGGCTCGTTCACCGCGGCCATCGTTGCGCACCTCGCCCCCATGAGCGTCAATTGAATCAGGCTTATTGAATTCGATCAGATTTTCGGGTAACTCCTTAAGAAATCGGCTGGGGATTGTGGGCATGCTCTGACCGAACACGAGTCGGTAGCGGGCGTGCGAGAGGATCAGGTACCTCATTGCCCGGGTGATGCCGACGAAGCAGAGCCGCCGTTCCTCCTCGAGTTCATGCTCATCTTCACGGGCCCGCTGGTGGGGCAGCAACCCGTCTTCGACCCCAATGATCGCAACGGCGTCGAACTCCAGCCCTTTGGCGGCATGCAGCGTCATCAGCGTGACAGCACCCTGATCAGGATCTACCGCATCGACGTCACTGACAAGACTGATACGCTCCAGCATTGCCAGCAAAAGTTCGTTCAGAGACGGGGTATGATCCTCATCGCCAAGTTGTATTTCAAAGACATATTCCTGCTCGAATTGTTGGGCTGATGATACCAGTTCGCCGAGGTTGGCCAGTCGCTCCTGATCTGGATCTGACTTGTCGTTGCGGCACATTTCTTCCAAGCTCGATTCTCGCAGGACCGATTCGATGAACCCTCGCAGGGTCAGGCCAGATTCTTCCAGGCGCCGTTGCCACTGGTCTAGGGATTTCCCGAACCGGGCGATGCTGTTCTGGGCACGGTTGTTTAGGGAACTGACGAGTAGTGGATTTCGGATCAACTCGTCAACTGCAGTCTGATGCGCCAAGCTGTGTGCCTGGATCGCCTTGACGGATCTTTCGCTGATGCCGCGGGTAGGCGTGTTGATGATTCGCAGCAGGTTCACTTCATCAACGGGATTGACAATCGCACGCAGGTAGGCCACGGCGTCCTTGATTTCCTTGCGGTCGTAGAAGGCCGTGCCACGCGCAATTTGGTGCGGCACGCCAGCACCGCGAAGCTCATCTTCAATGACGCGACTAAGGCTATTGATGCGATAAAACACGGCCATGGAGCCCCAGGGAATCTGTTTATCATCGTGCAGACGCTGCAGGGATTTGCTGATACATCGTGATTCATGCTGCTCGTCTCTGCAGGTCAGTACCCGTACGGGTTCACCTTCCAGATTATCTGTCCACAATGTCTTGTGTTTTCGAGCCCGGTTGTTCTGGATCATGGCATCAGCTACGCCGAGGATCCGCTGAGTGGAACGATAGTTCTGCTCCAGTCGCACAACCTTGGCACCGGGATAGTGCGACTCGAACTCCAGAATATTTCCGATGTTGGCGCCTCGCCACCCATAGATCGACTGGTCCGGATCTCCGGTGGCGCAGAGGTTCTTATGCCGTGCTGCCAGAGCGGAAGCAATCAGAAATTGTGCATGATTGGTGTCTTGGTACTCGTCGATAAGTACGTACCGATACCGGTCCTGTAACTCGCTGAGGACAGCGGGATGTTGGCGCAGCAACTGGACAGTATTCAGGAGCAGGTCGTCGAAATCCATCGCCCGATTCCGCTCCAGAATCTCGGTGTACTTGGTATAGACCCTGGCCACGGTTCGGCCATAGAAATCGGATACGTTGGTGGTGTAGGCTTTGGCGTCAATCAACTCATTTTTAGCATTACTGATCGAGGCAAGTACGCCAGCCGGAGGGAAATTCTTGGCGTTGATCTCAAGTTCTTCAAGCGATCGTTTAATGACTCTTTGCTGGTCGGCGGTATCGTAGATGGAGTAGCCCACTGGTAACCCGAGACGATCGGCATAGATCCGAAGCAGGCGGGCGCACAGGCTGTGGAATGTTGATACCGTGATCGCACGGGCTTGGCGTTCACTGATCAGATTGGCTATGCGTGACTTCATCTCTCCGGCGGCCTTGTTGGTGAAGGTAATTGCCAACACGTTCCATGGGGCAGCACCCACTACCCGGATCAGGTGACCGACCCGGCGTGTGATGACCCGTGTCTTGCCCGACCCAGGTCCGGCCAACACCAGTAAGGGTCCGTTGGCGTGTGTGACCGCTTCGGCCTGCGGGTCGTTCAGGTCGCATAGCAATTCACTGGCTAGTAGGGAGTCAGCACCAGACATCACTTCGGTAGTCTATCCGCTGTCATGGAGCATTTTAGCATCTGCCTGACGGCGCATTACCAGGCCGCATTACGGTTCCCCGGTCATTGATTTTTGGATTTTGCCAAGGCGGCCTCGAGCCCCATTTGAAAATTCGGATAATTTGGCGTCCATCCTGTGCGTTGACAGGTGCCAATATTGTCGAGCGACTTGGAGGAACTGCGATTGAGCCGTTCGCGTTTGAGCCCCAGTTGAGCTGCGGCATCAGCGTCATCGAGTACTGGTGGTGGTGAAACTCCGATCCGCTGGGCTAGGTGCCGATAGTAGTCAATTCGTGGTACGGGTGTTCCATCACAAGCGAGTTCCACCTGCTCGGCATTTTCGGACATCATTATTGCCATCACCAGTTCTACAGCGTCATCGACATGGATTAGATTGATCAACGCCTGGGGATCGCCTACCAGGGGTGCGCCTTGGCGCACCCCTGCCATCCCGATGACGCGGCCGGGGCCGTATAGACCTGCTAGGCGAACAATGTGATAGGATTCACCCGCATTTCGCCATAAATCTTCGCCAGCCAGAAGCAGCTGCCCCCGGTCGTCCACCGGATCCGGAGTGGTATGGGCATCGACACGCAGACCATTGTGGTGACCATACACGGCGGTCGACGATGTCAGCACCGCACGCCGAAGATTTGCCCGGCGCAACTGCTTGAGGGTATGGGCCACACCGCCGAGTACGGTCTGGCGTGGTGAAGGGAATTGGCCGGGCCGCCCGGGAGGGATCAGGTAGTAGACGTCAAGAGAGTCAGCCTCCAAAGCCGGTCGGGCAGACGCGAACGTGACTGGTTGGGTGATCGATAGCAGCAACGGCCGCACCCCGTCTGCCGCCAAGGGCGCAAGGTTGGCTGTCTTTCGGGTTGTGGCATAGACTAGCTGACCCCGATCCACCAGGCGCTTGGCCAGCCGAAGACCCAGATATCCACAGCCAAATATCAAGGACGTGGAGGCGAGTTGAGGCATTCGTGTTTCCGAATCTGGCCGCGCACACGACCGGTCGCGAGTATTCAGTTCAGAATCAATCCGTC
>CAUZOD010000178.1:0-6298 GCA_963581115.1 Phycisphaerae bacterium
CCAGCGTCAACCTCGTGGCCACCCATATACTGGGACCAAGCCGCCAAGGCCCGCAAAAAGGCACGGCCTATGAGTCCGGCATGAATCCGGTGGGCAGTGCACGAAGGCGGTTCAACGTGCGATTCTATACCGTTGCAATCACGTTCCTAGTCTTTGACGTGGAAATCGTCTTCCTCTACCCATGGGCGGTTGATTTTGCCAGTCTCTCCGGAGCCCAGGGGCAGATGCTTGCTCCCCTGTTCCTAGGCCGCATGCTATTCTTCGTCCTAACGACGATCATCGCATTCATGTATGCCTGGCGCAAGGGTGTGTTCCGGTACGACTAACAAATGATCCGGCCATCAGCCTGCATCATCTAGGCTGATGGAAGCGAAGGTGTTATCCGGGTTGTCCTATTCGGTCTAGATTTTCCGGTGTCATCATATCGTTCGACACACGCTCCAACAAAAAAATCGCCCGGCCGATTCAGATCTGGGGCATTGGCAAACGCGGAAGTCGCAATATCACCCAAACCCATAGCTATGGTCTTGGCCCCTGACACCATTCCCTCTCTATCGGGGGTCGAACCACTTACCACCATAGCCGAAACTGCTGGAACCACGCCCAATGTCCCGTCGGCCATTTGAGCACTGTCAAGTCGCACCACGCTCACTTGTACACGGTGTTGTCCCCGCCATCGAGCAATCCCCGCCCCCACATTCCGTTGAGGTTTTTGGCCCAGTCGCGGGTCTGGATGCGGTGGGCCGAACCATCCTGAAACAGAAAGTTGCCACTTTTCTTGTGGACAGGGTTAAAGCCGGCATACGCCGTGCAGCCCAGCATGACGGAACTGGCGGTGTCAGGGATGCCGTCCATATCCACGTCGATGGTCAGAGCCCAGGAGCCGCTACTGTTTGGGTTGAAGATCTCAGAGCAGGTTCCACCCGCGCACCGATAGGTACCACAGTCGGCTTTGGCGTCAGCGGCGACGAAGACTCCGGGATCGATCTTTTCGATGATGGCTGAGCCGTTGAAGCAGCCGGCCTTGCAGTTGCCGGAGCGCAGGTGCGGCGGGGCATAATACATGAAGATCGAAAAATAACTGATCCCGTAATTCAGTGGCGTGCGATCGACGCCGCCGGGAGTCTGCTTGCGGCTAAGGCCGATGTCACTCTCAAGGGCCTGCTCATTGGACGGGCAGGGCATGAAGATCTGGTCGCTGCCCCAGCCCGGACCGGTTGGGCCGTTCCAGCCAAATCGAAACCGCCAGGGCTTGGGATTTTCTTTGCCCATGTAGGGCATGATGACCTGGTCCCACAGCGGCGGGATGTGATAGCTGCTGGCGCTGGTGGCATAGCCGTAGGGAGGCAGCAGGCCGTCGTAGTCCATGGAGTAGGCCTGAAAACCGATTCCCAACTGTCGCAGATTCGAGCCGCAGACGGCCACGCGAGCTTCTTCTCGGGCTTGCTGTAGTGCCGGCAACAGAATCGCGATTAGCAACGCGATGATCGAAATGACCACCAGCAGTTCGATCAGGGTAAAACCGATACGGCGCGACGATGATACGAATGGGTAGCCCATGGATTTTCCTACATGCTGTCTGGAGTTTACTTGTACTGATCGTCGTTTGGAAGCTCCGCGCCCCACATCCCGTTGATGTTCTGTGCCCAATCTTTGATCCATAGGCGCTTCGTCGAGCCGTCCGAAAAAAGAAAGTTTGCCGTACGGTTATGAACCGGGTTGATGTGGTTGAATGGGGGGTATCCCACGAAAACCCCTGAGTGGGAATCAAGCACACCATCGAAATCGACGTCAACGGTCAATGCCCATGATCCGCTGCCTCCGGGATTGTAAGTGTGGCCGGTCCCGCCACCCCCAGTCCCACCGTCGACGACCAGATACACCTCGCTGGGGATCTTTTCGATGTAGGCAGAGCCCTGAAACGTGGTATGCACGCCGGGCGGTGTCGGCGTCGGGATCCATTGGAACCCAAAGACCGAGGGGTAATGAATGTTGTAAGTCTGTTGACGCACACTCTGCTGGCCCACAATGGGATGAATAACCGGCCCTGTCTTCTGAGACGGACAAGGCATAAAGACCCGGCTTTCATCCGGGCCGATGTACCAAAAGCGCCAGGGATAGGCTAGCCACGCCCCTTTCGCCTGCGATGGGTTGTGCTTGCCCATGTAAGGGGCGACCACCTAGTGCCAGAATGGCGGGATCTGGTAAGCGTTCAGGCTTGTGGCATAGGAATAGGCGGGCAGGCGACCCTCGTAATCATTGCTATAGGCGCACAAGGCAATACCTGCCTGCCGCAGATTTGAGCCGCACTGCACGGTGCGCGCTTCCTCCCGGGCCAGCTGCAGCGCCGGTAACAGAATCGCGATTAACAACGCGATGATCGAGATTGCCACCAGCAGTTCGATCAAGGTGAACGCCTGTTGCCTCGATCGAGATATGATCCGTCCGCCCATGGCAGTGCTCCTTCTAGATCACCGCCTGCACCATGAAAGTCAGCCCTTAGAACATTCTATATTTCTCAGGATCCAGCGTTGGAGGAGAGCCCATGACACGACTTACGACATTCACCGCATTTCTTGCAGCATTGGGCCTACTGCAGGCCACACGCAGCTTGACTCGAGAGCGGATGTGATCATATCTCTGGCGACGTGGATCCTGGCGGTACTGGCACACAGCCCGATCCTTGGGAGGTTGGGAGCGACACTGATCTGGTTGTAGCCAAAGATGGGTTTGGCTCACTGAGTGTTATGAATGGTAGTGTGGTTTCTAACGGCAATGCTTACATCGCTTTTCGACCTGGTACAACAGAGTTGGCGGCCCTGAACTAAGCCCGCCGTGCCCAAATGAACCAGAAGCGAGATGTCACCTCAGCTAGATCCCATTTCCACGTCGTCCAGGAAAAGGTGGCCATCTTCACCTTCTACGGCAGAAGCAACGATCTGACCGCCTCTCATCAAAATATTTTTCAAAGTGAACGTGCCTGATCCGAGTTCCAAGATAGCGATACCCCTACCCAGGTGGGGATATATGATCCCGATGGCCAATGGACAGCACCATCTGATCACGTTGAATCTGATTGTCCACCTGTCGGCTGGGCACGAACCGGATGCGTCGGCTATTAACAAACGTGCCGTTTTCTCGAGCTGAAGTCTGAAATGAACCTGCCTCCCCCCATCCGGCTGATCTAAACGTGACCGCAGAAAATACGGGCGCCGTCGATCATCTGCACCTGGGCCCTGCAGCCGATAAGCCAAGATCGATCATCTGAAATCTGGCAGGTTTGTCCCTTGCTTAAGCTATTTATAGCATTGAGATTAAGTACGCCCATACCAGAAGTTTATTACAAAAGCCACTTTGCTGATTCTTGCTCCCACCTGAATAAGGCAATGGTAATTTTACCACTACAGCATTGGCGAGAACTGGGACGAACAATATCAATGTCCAGGAAGAACTTCCGACAAGCCGCTGAAGTTGAATGGGCCAAGGCAGCGGGCGGGCTCATAAATACCTATGATGACAGACCAATAATTAGGCTGATGTCATATCACCATTACTACGTTTCTCTTGCGATTACGGTTCTGATAGCCGCTAACGGTTGCATCGGCCCTGCGGCACACCGAGAACCTCGATACGCAACAGCTGACAACAAGCCCATCGACTCCTTACGACTCGCCCAAGCTCGATCATTGCAAGAGCAGGGTTTGCTTGACGCCGCCCTAGCCGCATTTGGCCGCATTCTAGAGGGAAATCCTCGCTTGCCCGACGCCCATGTGGGCATGGGCAGCATCTTCCGGTAGCACGGTGAACTTGAAATGGCAGCCAGTGCCTATAAGCGAGCCGTGGCCCTAGACCCGCAGCACTTTAACGGAAATTACTACCTTGGTCTCATGCACCAACTGCTAGGACGTATCACCCAGGCAATCTTCCACTATCGTCGCGCCTTGGCCACACGCCCAAACAGCTTCGAAGCCAACCGGGACATGGCATCGGCATTGGTCCAATCTGGTGACCCGACTGCCGCCCTGCCCTTCGCCAAGAACGCCGTATCCGTCAACCATGAATCTCAGGCCGCTTGGTGCAATCTGGCCACCTGCCACAGTCTCCTGGGCAACTACTCGGCTGCCGTGGACGCGTATCGTGAAGCCGCTGAGCCCGACACGGCCCCACCACCACTGCTGCCGGGGTTGGCCAATGCCCATTTGCAGCTAGGCAACTACCAGCGGGCGATCCACGTACTGCGATCCCTCGCAAAACAATCGCCATCGCCGGCAGTGCACGAACGCCTCGGCTACGCTCTGTTCAAGACCCACGAGTTTGAAGAATCTCTACAGCATTATGAGACCGCACTGGCTCTATCGCCTGACGACACTGCTGCACTCAATGGCATTGGCGCATGCCTGATGACGCTGTACCTTCAATCCGATCGCAAACAGACCGAGTTGCGTAACACCGCATTTGAAGCTTGGCGCCGTAGTGTCAAACTTCGGCCGGAACAAATTAACATCGTTGATCTTCTGGCCCGGTATAGCGTTCTCTAGCCCGAATATTGCAATGCTTTGGGCGCAATCAGACGTTGGATAGAGGCAGGGCGGGCACCACTTTCACTCTCATGATCGCGCAACCAGAAAAATGGGTTGTCGGCTTGGTCAATACGAACTGGCCGTAGAGGCTATACCTGTTCTGGAATTGGTCCGGAACACCTCCTGATGATCAAGCCAGAGGCAAGACCAACAGATATGCCAAAACACGTAAGTGGGGCCAGAAAACTCGTCAAATTCAGGTCCATATAAGTACCAAGGTCTTCTTTTATTATCGGGGTCAAGAACCAACCCAAGTCGCATCGTCCGGGCACCGATATCGGATCTAGATTAATCGCAGAAGGTCGGGGCACATATGTAATGATCCCGCAAGGCCAAACCTGCACCACTCGACAAGGTCACATGCATTGTCGGCCCCCACACTGCGGCAAGACGTTGCCATTGCGACCACCGCTGTCTGGCACTGCCACATGACTGTTGATTCGAAAGGTCCGTCACACCATGCCGACTCGCCTGCGTAAAATCGCCGAGCAGTGGCAAAACCGTGCCGTAGAACTGACCGCATGGACAACCGAGCATCTGCTTAATCGCACCGACCGCTGGGAAAGCTACCTGCCCCTGCGCAAGCGCAAGAAGGGTGTTGAATCCATCACGATCGAGGGGCAACTGACCCAGAAGATCGTTGCCCGACACTATGCAGCAACACGACCCGGCCAGTTAATCGCAGTCTGCGGTGACAATGGGCAAATCGAGCCCGCTACCCGCTGGTTGTGCATTCACATTTGCAGTCTCGGAAAAAATGATCCGGTTCGACCCGGTCAGAACTTTCAAGCCATGCTTGAATGGTATGAAAAACTCAAAGATCTAGGATTCGACCCGATTCTGGAAGACACCGACGGTTCCGGTTCATACCGACTGCTGGTGTTGTTTGACACATCGATCCCTACCTCACAATCGACTGAGTTCGGCACACAACTGGTTGCCGGATACGCCGACCAGAACCTGCTTAACCCGCCACGCCTGATCCCCCTCCCAACAGATGCCGATACCCACCGCACGCTCAATTATATCCGCCTACCGGGGCGCCACCACACGATTGAGCACTATTCGACAATCTGGAATGGCAGCATGTGGCTGGAGGCAGACAATGCGATCAATGCCCTCCTACAGGTGCAAAAATCGCCCGCCAAATTTACACGAACATTGCGCCTCAAGCCCTTAGCCTTGTCCACAACCAAAGAGGCCAAGAATGAATCAGTAGGCCCAAGACACACAGAACCCGCCCTCACGCTCCCCTTGGCCATTGCCCCTAACCTCAAAAAAACCACGCCGCCGGCACCGAACGAGGCCGCCCCGGCACCGGGTGCCTCAGAACCAGGCAAAGCCGATCCGACGATGAACTTTCCCCACAAACCCCATGAGATCCCAGCGATCAAGCCGCTCGAAATGTCTGAACCCCCGACACAGGCCGGCGTAAATCCTAATCGAGATCATACCCTCACCTGCGACAGTGAACTGGTCAACGTGGTCTCGGCAACCATTGCAACCATCGGTCAACGAACGGGACTGCGCGATGGCGAGATCATCAAGCGTGTCTTCCAATGGCTGGCTGAACAGGATGATGTGGTACAGGCGGTCGTACTCGGGCAAATCCCTGAATCTGTGCGTCCCGATATTCGGGATCGAGTCATCAAATTGGCCAATCAGTAACTAGAATCAGGGCTGTACCGGTTTATGGTCAAGATCAACCAACCGGTAAC
>CAUZOD010000179.1:0-6274 GCA_963581115.1 Phycisphaerae bacterium
GAAGTCGATGCGTTGGGGGGCGAACCGGGGGTGCGAAGTGCCCGCTACAGTGGCATTGACGGTCCGCGAAATGAGGTAGATCCGGCAAACAATCGCAAGCTTCTTAGCCAATTGAGTGATTTGCCCCTCGAGCAGCGGACCGCTCGCTTCGTTTGTGCCATGGCCTTGGTGTCGCCGCCTATTGATGGTGCGGCGCCGGCAGAGTACACGCCCTTTGTGATCGCTCCGGCCGGCGACTGCTACCTTTTGGCACTCGTTCGGGGTACGATCGAGGGGCGGATTTTGGTCACCACCGAATGTTCGGATCCGTGTCACCCAGAACACGGACGTGGCGACAACGGGTTTGGTTATGACTCCTTGTTTTTCGTGCCGGAACTATCTCGAACTACTGCGGAACTGTCACCTGAGAAGAAAAATGAGATCTCGCATCGCGGCGGCGCTGCACGAAAAATGATGCAGAGAATTCGGCTCTTGCTCACCGCTTCGCAACAGGAGCCTCGTCTGTAATCGAAAAATTTACCCATTGCGTCAGGAATAATATTTCAAGGCTAAAGGCCGGATTTAGTGATCCTCTTGCGAGGGGGCTTCATTTTTTTCCCCACTGAGAATATTGCCAATGCCGTTACTGATATTCTTCAGAGTCGTGCTGGTTTCTTCACTTGTTCTGCCAAGGGTCTTACCAGTTTCCTTGACAAGGTCTTCGACTCCCGACTGGATTGCCTTATGCGTTTCAGTGGAAAGATGCTCCAATTTTTTAATGCTAAGTCCGCCGATCCGAACCATCTCCTCTCCGAGTTGATGGGCCATAATCGTGGGCAACAATTGTGGATTGGCCATCAATGACTCGAAGATCGCCCTGAAAATGGTGTTGGACAGTTGATTTATGTCAACGGGGCCGCTGTCCTTGGAGTTACCGATGTTCTTCAATGGAATTTCTGAAATTTTCACATCCAGAACCTGTCCCCGGATCTTGGCATGGACCGAAATGTCAGAAATACGGATTTCGCGGAAGAGAAAATTCTTAACGTTATTGGCAGCCTTTGTGTCAGTTGGTCCGCCACTCGATAGCTGAGCAAGGCGGCTCACAATGGGTTGGAAGTTGCTCTTGCCCTCTTGGTTTTGTTCTAGGTGAAGATCAATCTTGTGGAGCCGCATATATGCCACATCCACCGTCTTCTTGACCAGTGAGTCGAGCGACACTATCGCTTCTGCTTGGCCCAAATGAAGGAAGTACTCGCCCGAAAATCCTTTCGGGTTAGCCACGGTCATATTTTTCACTGTCAGTTCCCCATCGCGCCAGTTAACGTGGGCGCTGCCGACTGTAGTGGTTACGCCGAGAGTATAGGTAGCTCGCTTCTCGATGGCGCGCTTAACCAAGGTGTCAATGCACACATATAGAATTATCGCCATGACAATGGTGATCGCCAGCAGACCGAGCAGCCCACCCCGAATCCACTTTTTCATGGCAGAATCTTTCTGGCATTCCCCAAGTGTGCCCTGAGCTAACTATATCATGTGAGCATGGCATCGCCGTACAGCTTAATGCTTGAGACCTTAGCTCTGGCCGAAGGTGGCCGGGGTTGGGTTGAACCAAATCCTATGGTGGGGGCTCTGGTGATTCGCGATGGACAGGTCATCGCCAGTGGTTATCACACAGGCTTCGGTAACGCACATGCAGAGGTCGCAGCACTGGAGGACTGCCGCAGTCGTGGCATCAATCCTGCCGGAGCCACGATGGCGGTCAATCTGGAGCCCTGCAGTCATCAGGGTAAGACACCACCGTGTACAGAGACCTTGATTAAAGCTCAGATTGGTGAGTTGATCGTTGCAATGGAAGATCCGTTCGTATCGGTAGCCGGCCGCGGTTTGTCGCGGCTGCGCGAAGCTGGCATCAATGTCCTGGTTGGGGTTGCCGAGGCCGAGGCTCGCCGCTTGAATGCCCCATATCTAAAACGCCTAGCCACCGGGTTACCTTGGGTGATCGTCAAATGGGCTCAGACAGTTGATGGGAAAATCGCTACCGCTACTAGTCGGAGCAAGTGGATCAGTGGCGAGGCATCTCGGCGACGAGTGCACGAATTACGCGGACGCGTCGATGCCGTCATGGTAGGTGTGGGAACGGTGATTGCCGATGACCCACAGTTGACCGCACGTGGCGTGGAAGTGCGCCGGGTTGCGCGCCGGGTCGTGATCGATCCAGACGGACGTATGCCAAGTAGGGCCAAGCTCGCGATTCAGACCCAACCTCCAGTGATGGTGGGCTCGGACCCTCAGAAACTTCTGAGACAGCTTGCCGATGAGGGGGCCACGAATGTATTGGTTGAAGGAGGGTCAAAGTTGTTCGGATCCCTATTCGAGGCGGAGTTGGTCGATCAGGTTCTCGTGTTTATTGCTCCCCGCGTGGCGGGTGATCGTAGCGCACTTGACGCCGTATGTGGCCTGCGGATGTCAATGGTTGCAGATGCCCAACGCTTGGATCTAGTTGCTACCGAGCGTATTGGGGACGACGTCATGCTTGACTACCTAGTCAGAAAGGAAACTCCAGAAAGATCCGCCGGGTTACCAATGGACATGGACCAGCGGCCATAGGCCCGACATGGGTCAAGGTCTGTTGTGATCGACAATGATGCGATTGCCGTGAATCTTGACGACCGTTACCGCTTGGCCACGATCGATCCAGTTGCCGTGGGAAATCACATCAATCACTTGACCGTCGAGGGTCGCTTGTCCTGTGGGTCTTAGGTCTGTCGTGGCCCGGCCGGTTGCGCCGACTGTCAGTTGGCCTTGTCCAATCACCTCGTCGCCGGCAACCGGCGGCAAGGATTTGTGGCGAGTGGTTCCGTCGGTTCGAGGGTGGTCTCCGCCAAGTACCAAGTGATTGAGTCCCGGTATCTGCCCGAAATATCGATTCAGAAAGACGAAAGCTACGATGCCTGCGATTAGTGCGGTAGTTGAGTAAGTCAGGGTTTCCATTACCCGCCGCCACATTTCTGGGGGCGGCAATCGAAATCCAGGAACCCCAGCACCACCACCGGTGGGTACAACACTCAGCACGATGCCAGCAAACATCATTACCAGGCCCAAGACACCTAGGATGCCAAAACTGGATAAGAACAACAGCTCGATTACTAGGAGTACAAATCCAATGAAGAACATGAGGATGTGCCAGATCTCAGCCAGACCGATCAACAGCGGTGCGCCTAGTAGGATCAGCAATGAGATCAGTGCGACTAAACCTCCGACCCCAATGCCAGGGGCCTGGAACTCGATGTACACGCCGAGCAGTAGAGCAAGGATCAGTACCAGCCGGATTGGATTCCACGTGAGGAACCCTGCTAAATCCTCAGACCATGTCTGGTGTACAGCCGACACCGATGCGGCACGCAAGTGCTGACCGAGTTCAGCCTGATTCTTGATGGTGGCGAGGGAGAGGCCGATGTCTGCGGCTCGGGTCTGATTGACAGTTAAAAAAGTTTTTCCGTCGTGGACTCTCCCTTTGGGCGCTGTAGCCCCGCTGGGCAGTGTTTCAATTGGTTTCCAGGCACTGATGTCGGCATCTGTGGCGACCTCGCGGGCGGGCTGAGCCACCTGGACCGGCTCATCCGGATTTGGGGAGGTATAATTACGCTGTTGATGATCGCCATTATGGATGCCATGGACCATGAGTGCGAAGTCAATCTGGTTAACCAGCCGACGCACACCGCTGGTGGCGTGTTCGACATAATAGACCTCGACTCCCAGTACACACATTGCGTGAAAAGGAGCGTAGTCATACCCGTTGTTGCGCGCGTTATCGCGAAATTCCTCTAGGATAGGCGACAAGACCTTGGCTCGTTCTGCGGGCGCCATTTCCATAGTCGGGATGATCGGGGCGCAGTCTCCGGTTGCACTGGATGGGGACATCACGATTTGGTCACAGGCCGATGCAATCATGATGCCAGCTGAGTAAGCGTTGTTGTTGATCCAGGCGACAGTAGGCGCCGGGATCTGCTTGATGTATTTGGCAATCTCCATGGCTGCGTGCACCGTTCCACCGTAGGTGTCCAATTCGATCACGATGACCGACGCTCCGGCTGCTATTGCGCGGTCCACACGGCGTTCCAGGCTGTCCAGTGTGAATCTGTAGATCGTTCCGCGGATGGGAACAACTGCGACCTTGGCGCCGCTTGGCGTGGCTTGGCCCACGGCGGAGCCGGTTGATGTTTCTGGTTGGCTGGAGGCCTGGCCCAACAGGCACAGGACGAGCAGTGGGAGTGTGGTCAGGTGCCAGGGGTGCCAGATCATCACCTGAATTATAGAGCCAATGGATGGGTTAGTTGTTGATCGGTCAAGGCGGCGGTTCAGGGAGCAAGTCGTTGATATGCCGGGCCAGATCCTGCTCCAACGTCCGGGATGCACCGATTTGGGCATGGCGAATGATTCCGCTCTGGTCGATGATCAACAGGAATGGGTACGAACGGACGCTGTACTTTGCGAGGATGCTCGTGGCCTGCAGATTGGGATAGCTCAATTGCATCACTTGCTCGACGAGTTTTGCATCCTGGACATCCGGGTCAGTATTCATGCCGAAGATGGCCACATCTGGCCCACCGAACCTCTCCGCAATTCGAACCAAGTGGGCCATGGCCTGGATACAAGGGGCGCAGCCCCGGTTCCAAAAATCGAGAATGACAATCTTTCCGCGGTAATCACTGAGTTGGTGCAATCGGCCCTGAAGGTCGAAGAGGGTCCAGTCTGGCGCAGCGAGCCCAACGCGGGCAGCACGGTCGCGGACTCTCTCTAGGCAGCGATCGGCTTGTCTGGGATGTCGCCGGATCAAGTCATCGATCTGGGTGCGAATCCGCGGATCGGTGACCTGAAATCGGATGGCCGCCAACGCCCGGCGAGCGTTGTTCAGCAGTTGGGGGACCTTCGCACCGGCATCGGTTGCTTCGGTAATCGACTGTTCATAATCGTCCATCGCTTCGAAGTAGATGCCCGCATCCGAGTCCAGTTGTGCCAACGTTGCCGGGTCGACTTGAGCGTGATTTGTCAGTTCAAGCCGAGTGGTTCCTGAAACTTGGAAGCCAAATTGTTGCCTGAAGCTGCCCTCGGATCCCAGCAACAGGCCTCGTCGGGCACCAAATCTCTGGGTGCTATGACGGCTGACTTCATAGACCTCGTCTCCGATTTCCTGAGATTTAGCAATCATCATTACCATATCCTCCGTCGAGGATTCAAGTGTGTAGTGAATGGTTCGACCTCCTGGGCGCGGAGCGAACAGCCATTGTTGCTGACCATCGGGTGGTAGCAGCGGAAACAGGCGCCGTGCATCAAGCCAATTGGCGCCGCGGATCGGTTCAATACGACCATCGGGGTAGAGCACGATTTCTCTGAGGGTGGCCCGGCGCGGCGAATCGCCGGGTTGGGCCGATCGTGGAGACCGGCTCAGCAGCAGCCGCCAACCGCCGTCTTTAGTTATCGCTACGACCCACACCTCTGTTTGCGAGCTTGAATTAAGTACTGTCTTGCCGCTCGGATCGACTCCGTGGCTGGTACTGTCGTAGGTCAGGTGCTGTCCAGGTTTCAGGTTGTATCTCGTTGGCCCAGGATGTTGGGCTGCCAGATCAACCCCCAGCAACAGGGACAGGACTCCGGCGGCAGTTTGGATGACTCGCCTTGAATTGGTATCCATGGGTCACTCATTATGGCGATCGCAGTAGATTTCAGGAGAGTATATCTGGCCTCGTTGTGGGGGCCGCAAGATTCATGATGATTGGAGAATACCATGAATCGTCAACCCATTCGCGTGACAGTTTGGCATGAACACGTCCGTAAACAGGCCAATCCATCCGCGCACAGCATCTACCCTGAAGGCATGTACGTGACAATCCAATCGGCTATCGAGGAGCATCTCGGTACTGCCGCCACGGTGCGCACGGCACATTTGGAACAACCACAGTATGGTCTGACTGAGGCTGTGCTTACCGACACCGACGTTATGACTTGGCGGGGTCATACTGTTCGCGAACAAGTTGACGACATGGTTGTTGATCGTCTTCAGCGTCGTGTGCATGAAGGGATGGGGTTAGTCGTATCTGCATTCAGGGCATGGCTCCACGATCTCCCGTCGCCTCATGGGCACGACGTGCATACTTCGGTGGCGAGAGGCGGCTGAGAAAGAACGGCTCTGGTGCGTTGGCCCGACCACCCCATTGCCGACGGTTTATCAGACAAATTTTTTGAGTTGGATCATACGGAAATGTACGGAGAATATTTCAGCGTGCCACCGCCG
>CAUZOD010000180.1:0-6256 GCA_963581115.1 Phycisphaerae bacterium
AAGAGAATTTGCTTCGAAAAACTTGCCGGCTTGCTTGAGCCGCTCGGCGCGGTACCACGCCGCGTCGGCCACGATTCCCCGGAAGGTGCCCAGTGCTGCCGCGGCCAGCGCATACTTGACCTGCGTGCGATCACCCACCTCTAAATCAAAGCTCAGTTGCCCATCCCGTCGCTGCTTGTTGATCACCGGCACCAGCATCGTGGCGCCGAGCAAAGCACAAACGCAAATCAGAACACAGACGAGTTGAATGATTCGATCACGATTCATCTCAAGTTACACAATGACTCTGGCCAATTCACGGCTTCGGAAGATTAAATATCCGACCACCGCCATCACCGCGGTCCACACCAAACCGATCTGCCCTGCCGCATACAGGACCAGTTGTGATGACACCAATCGGCCGTCCGCCAAAAGAGGTGTCGAGTTATACGTCCCAAAATTGGGCACCAATAACATGAACCCCGTACCGATCAAACGGATCACCACTTTCAGGCCACCCCATAAATCGCCAGAGCTAAAAAGAGCCCAAATCAGGCTTGCAGTGCCTGTGATACGCTCCCAAAGCGGAAGCTTTGAACTCGGCAGGGCCGAGTAAAATTCTAAGGATTCCGCCAGGAACCCGCTTGCTGCAGCAGCAATGTAGACAATCAGGCAAACCAGACATGCCACAGGGAATCCCAAGAAAGTGCCGGCAGTAAGGCCGAGCATGGCAAGAAATGCCAATCGCAGCCACACGATTAACAGTGATCGCACTAGATTCCACTCGAATGAGCCTGCGCGATAGAACATCTCAAGTCCATCTTCAAGATTAAAGCTGAAGCTGGACTGATCTTTCCCTTTGACCAGCGGATTCGTAATCGCAATCAACAGTTCGCCATTGACATCGATGTCCTGCGTGTCAAGCGGCAGAATGTGATAGGTGTTTTCTGCAATTGGCGGCACACCCTGAACATTGGTGTTAGGGTTGATGTAGGGACGATCGTTGATCAATAGATTGAGATAGACCAACCCGCTGTTGTTCGGTGTTGCACCGCCAGATTTTGGCTTGATACGCAATTGAAGCCGGTCACCGTACTGCTGAGCGGGCCTTAAGCCGCTAAACCGATAAACCTGGGTCATCCTCGGGCCAATCGCGTACCAGCGGGTACGCACATATTTTTCAACCTCTCGGCGGATCGCGGGAGAGACTTGGTCGAAGGATTGCCCCACCATACTGTAACTATTATTCTCTGCCCGAATGCGATCAAGCCGCTCTTGGCACTGTTGCCGAAAACCAGCTTCGCTGCGCGGCAGCGGCGCCTTGGAAACGCGAGCCACTAGCACACGCTGGTGGACTGCAATCCGGTCCTGAAGATTCTTGGCCGGTTGGCGCGCCAACATCATCGTGAACGTATAGACGGCGGTGCCGCAAACAGTCAATAACAACAGATTTAATGATACGATGCCAAGCCACTTACCCACCAAATAGTTCAATCGACTAAGCGGTTTGCTCATCGACAAGAGGATCTGACGATTCTGAATTTCACTGGTGATTGTGCCAACTGCCAGAAATACGGTCATCAAACTCAAGAGAGCTGACGCCGCGATCATGGACCAAGTTATGAATGTCTGAATGCGATAGCGCAGCAAATCCTGAGGATCCATCACAAACGGCATGATCGGCAGCATGACCAGTAGCAGCACGATAAACACCAGCGGCGCCCTCCTGCGAATTGCTTCGTCCACAAGTGTTCTGGCCACGCCGCATACCGGATGGCCAAATGAAAGGAACAGGCGAAGCAACCACAGCCCAAGATGAAAACCGATAACCATGGCCCAGACACCGATCAGCACAGCGCCTAAGCCTGGCGATCCAATACCAAACGCCAGCCAGGACAAAAATCCGGCAATCCACGTCGAAAGTACGGCCAGTGCAGTACTTTTGACCGGTCGCAGATACCGCCACTTTACAAAACCATAAACCAGCCAAGCAATATGAAACAAACCGAAGAGCAGATAAGTAACCAAAGCGCCAAGATACAGTCTCTGCTGACTGAACATGGCCACAATGCCGATCCCGCAGAGCGCCGATCCAGCCCATATCACCAGCCATCGCCAACCAGTCAGCTTCACTATCAAATTCCTCGCGTGATCCGGCACAATGCCAAGATCGCTCTACTCGGTCAGATCGTTCAACAAATCCCGGTCCACATGATCCTCTTTCTTCGGGGTCGCGGGAACTTGCTCCGACGGCTTGGGTTGCTTCTTCTCATGCTCGGCATTCACCAAGTCCTCCAGTAGTTCGCTCTTTGACATTGGATCCGGTAATGAGGGCTCACTCGCAACCGGAACGAATTTGTCCTGCGTCAACTCGTCGAGCAATTGATGCGGATTGGTATCTTCGGGCAGGTGGGCTCCACGCTGCTGCCCGGACAGAAAGTCCACCGTCCGGCCGCCAGATGTTGCGCCGCTAGTCGCCAGTCCTTCGCGCTGGGCTTCATGCACGATCTCTAGGAATAGATCCTCAAGTTTCTGCCGTGGATGGTCGACCCGATCGATCTGTTTGCCACATTTCTCCAATACCTGATCCAAGGCATTGATCTCTTCAGCATTCAGCAGTGGTGCAGAGATGGTGGTTACATCCCGCCGCGTCAATAGATCGCCAATGGCCCCAGCCTTGCGGATACGCCCGCCAAACATGATTGCGACCCGGTCGGTAATATCTTCGACATCCGCCAGCAGGTGCGAACAGAGGAGGATGGTTTTGCCCCGGCACCGCAGATCTAAAATCAGGTCCTTGATTTGTCGCGTGCCAATCGGATCCATCCCAGTTGTCGGTTCATCCAGAATCAGCAGATCCGGATCGTTGATCAGTGCCTGGGCAATCCCGATTCGGCGCTGCATCCCCTTGGAATACTCGCCGACCGGCCGCCGCGCAACCTTGTCCAGACCGACGTACTCGAGCAATTGGTTGATCCGCCGCTGCCGTCTGCGACGATCCTGGTGGAACAATCGACCATAATAGTCCAGTGTCTCACGGGCGTTGAGAAACCGGTAAAGGTAGCTCTCCTCAGGTAAATAGCCGATTCTCTTCTTAATGGATACCTCACGGGGATGCCGGCCGAACACGGCGATACGTCCGCTGGTTGGATGCAGCAACCCCAAGAGAAGCTTGATGGTGGTACTTTTGCCCGAGCCATTGGGGCCCAGCAGTCCGAACACCTCGCCACGCCCCACGTGCAGGTCAACACCGTCCACAGCCGTTACACGGTTCCGCAACCAGAAGTCACGAAATGTTTTAGTCAACTGTGCACATTTAACAATAAGGTCGTCCGAGTCGCTGGCCAAGGTCTGGGTATTGATTTGCGTCATGGTGATTAGCTTGTTTGACCGGCCCATTGGGCAGACCACCCGCGACCGTGGATACACTGACACTTAAACAAACGGCCCGTGGACCCTATCATATTCTCCGCCATGTTTCAGCAGCTGCTCGCAATTGCCGGTAACACCTTCACTGAATCGATCCGTCAGCCGATCTTCACGGTCCTGATACTGGTCGGTGCCTTGGCAATGGTGATGAACCAGCAGTTGGCGGCATATACCTTCACCGATGACAATAAGCTCCTGATCGATATGGCGCTGAGCACGGTTTTTCTCATCGGACTGCTCCTGGCGGCATTTACCGCAACCGGAGTTCTGTCTAGTGAGATCGAAAACCGCACCGTCCTGTCCGTTGTCAGCAAACCCGTAAGTCGGCCGCTGTTTGTCGCAGGCAAGTATTTGGGCGTGGCTGGAGCCATCGCGGTAGCTGTTCACGTGTTGTCGGTCTTTGCAATGCTTGCGATCCGACATCGCGTCATGACCCGGGCCAGCGACCACATCGATCAGCCGGTGGTTGTTTTCGGGCTGCTCGCGGTGGGGATTGCGCTGGGGCTGGCCGTCTGGAGCAACTACCTGTTCCGACGAGTCTTCACATCGGTATTCGTGATGGGCCTGTTCGTCAGCTGCACAGTGGCGATGGTGTTGGTTCTGCTGGTCAGCAAGAATTGGCAGATTCAGTCGCCATGGACTGATCTGATGGCCAATGACGGGCAGCTTTGGCAAATCTATATCGGCCTGTTGTTGATCTTCGAAGCAATACTGATCCTCACCGCAGTGGCCGTAGCCGCATCTACCCGACTGGGGCAGATCATGACCCTGTTGCTGTGTGTTGGTGTGTTCTTTGTCGGCTTGGTGAGCAATTCGCTGAGCCAATGGACCAGCCAAGTACTTGGCGTAGAGTCCCAAATCGGCCCGTTTGCATCCTTTGCCGCGATCTGGAGTGCGGACATTCCCTGGCACCTGCAACTGGTTTGCGGCCTGGCCCAATTGACTTATCTCCTCTCGCCCAACTTGCAGTTCCTGTGGCCGGCCGATGCCATTACCCAAGGCAACCCCTTCGGTTGGAGTTACGTCGCTACCGCAACTGCCTATACAGGCTTGTACATTACTGTTGTTCTGTGTCTGGCGGTGCTGCTGTTCCAAAGACGAGAAGTCGGTTAGAACAGTTTGACCCAACATCGCTCGCCCGATCCGCTGGTGAGCAGGGGGTCTCATCCACAACTCGACATAGCTGAAAAAACTAGTTGAAGTAAAACAATACAGCAAGACAACACAACCATACTTGCTGATGCTACAAGTTGGGTGAACTCGCCTCTGCTGCATGGTAATCTGGCCAATACCTGCCCGCCAAGTACTTATCACTCATACATGAGGCGGTGCTGAAGGATGTACCACCATCTTGCGGGTTTAACTGCTCTTACGATGCTAAGCGAGACTAAGTTCGTTCAATTACCGCTTTTAGACCACGCTCCCACGCATCAATCGGTCATTAATGGCTCGGCCAAGACCTTGGTCCGGCACCCTTTCAGCTATAATTGAATCTAGCGAAGCCGCGTCCAGTCGCCGCAAAGCCGCAAATAGATTCGCAGCAGCCTCCGCAAGATCTGCCCGCGAAGAGAGCACCTCAACGGCAGCAAAACCATCTAAATCCTGGTCGCGACGAGGAACGAACAGAAGCAATCCCACCCGCAATTCTGGCCTCTGGCGCAACCCCGGGTCGACCACATCAACCAGCCGCATTGGAGTTCGGGGTGCATAGTGGCGACGAAGCATGCCCGGGCTGGGAAGCGACCGTGAATCATTTGACGGTGCCGCGATCGCCAGCGGCCCTAACACCTGTTCGATTGCCTCGACTGCGATCCCGCCTGGCCGCAACAGGGTGGGCTGATCCACCAGAGAAATCACCGTGGATTCCACTCCCCTATGACATGGGCCGCCGTCAAGCACCAGGTCGATCCTCTCACCAAATTCGGCTCGAACATGATCGGCCGTCGTTGGGCTGACACCCCCAAATCGATTGGCACTGGGAGCAGCGATCGCAGTCGCAGCCTGCTCGATTAACTGACGGGCTAAGTTGTGATCAGGCACTCGCACTGCAACGGTGGGCAGTCCAGCGGTAACTAAGTCCGGAACCCGCCGATGCTTGGGCAGCACCATGCTTAGTGATCCGGGCCAGAAAGCACGGGCAAGACGCTGTGCCTGCTCGGAGAAGTAGCCGACCAATTGGGGCACACGATCAACATCTTCCACATGGACGATCAAGGGATCAAAACGAGGCCGGCCTTTCAGTTGAAAGACCTTGGCTATGGCGTCTAGGTCAAACGCATTGGCACCCAAGCCGTAAACTGTTTCTGTTGGGAATGCCACGACCCCGCCCCCACGAAGCCGGTCGGCAGCCCGCGTAATTTGCCACGGAGCGATCATGGTCCAAGTGTAGCCCGAACACCTCCTCTAAGAAGCCTAGGTGTGTCGCGAATCACCCCGATACCGCGAGGCCAGTCACTGGACCTCTGATATCATTGTCCACCTTAGGACAATCAAACTATGGCTGTGAAGATCACTTTTCTGGGACATTCTGGCTTCCTTCTTTCCGACGGTGCACAGACAGTGGCCATCGACCCGTTTCTGACAGGCAACCCGGTTGCCAAGCACAAGCCCGAGGATATCCACTGCGATGCGATCGCTCTAACCCATGGGCACGCTGATCACTTCGGCGACACTCTCACCATCGCCAAAGCCTGCGGCGCAACCGTGATCGCGGCATATGAGATTTGCGACTATGTAAATCGCAATGGCTACGAGAAGACTGAACCGGCCAATCCTGGTGGGCAAATCACGACCAAATTCGGATATGTCGGCTTTACCCCTGCATTTCACTCATCCTCTCTCGATGGCA
>CAUZOD010000181.1:0-6251 GCA_963581115.1 Phycisphaerae bacterium
GCCCGGCACAGGGAGCCGTGTGCATGAACGAACCAAATGCGGACCTCTACGATCGGTCAGCATCCGGTTGGAAACGGACAGAACCCACCCTTCTTTCAGATTTCACGGCCCGCCCCTTTTTATTGTCATGGGCCGAACCGATCGAGGCACAGCGAGTCCTGGACCTCGGGTGCGGTGAAGGGTACTTCGCGCGGCAGCTCAAAAGTCGCGGGGCCGCCCATGTGGAAGGGATTGATATATCCAGGGAAATGATCGCCGGAGCAATCGAGGCGGAAGAAACTCAGCCGCTTGGAATTCGCTATCAGGTGTCGGATGCTTCGGAATTATCCGAATTTAGTGACCAGGAGTTCGACCTCGTTGTTGCCCTTTTTCTGTTCAATTATGGTGGCCATGAACAGATGACGACGATCATGAAATGGATATTCAGAGTTCTCCGCAAAGGCGGTCGTTTTATTTTTTCCGTCCCGCATCCGTTCTTTGCGTTCCTCCATGAGGAACAGCCACCATTCTACTTTCAACGAAAAGACAGCGGGTATTTTTCTGGGCGCAATACACTTTTCGAAGGCCGAATCTGGCGTCGCGATGGCACCGATGTTCCCGTCCGATGCATCCACAAAACTTTTGACGATTACTTCAATTCTCTGTCAGCGGCAGGGTTCACCTCACTACCCGACACCCGGGAACTCTACGCTCTGCCGGAGCACCTTGGAGATGCACCCAAAGTTTTTTGAACCCTTGAAAGACAAGCCCCTTCACCTTGCCTTTCGGATAGGCGTTAGAGATGAACTACATTGATTTCACTTAAACAGTATGCAATAGCTCCAGCCTTTCCCAAGTCATTTATCTGGGATGCTGAGGACTTATGGGCGAGACCAGCCTGGCGGATGAAGGTCGCGGACAAAACAACAAAGGAATTCCGGCAGGCCACCGAAAATATTATTCTCGATGACGACTTCTCGAACAGTTACACTCATGGGGATATGAAAATATCGGCCTCCAACAGCTTGCCGACGATATTCGCGAAGAACTCCACCATGGATCAGGTATTGTTTGGCTCCAGGGCATTCCCGCTACGGAATTCTCCGTGGCACAAATGAAGTTTTTTTATCTTGCCGTCGATACAGCCATTGGCCAGTGTATGGAAACCTACGGACGCCTCTACGACGTGCGGGATTACGGGGGGTCGTACAAAACAGAACGAATCCCGGTCTCCCAGACGCGTGCCGCCACTGGCTTTCATACCGACAGCAGTGCTCGAAATAATATGCCGGATATTGTGGCTCTTCTTTACCTCCAGCCAGCACGCACAGGAGGAGAGAGCCTTGTCGTCAGCAGCGCTACGGCACATGAGCGACTCCGCGAAAGCAACTTGCCGGCATTGACCATTCTGTACCGGGAATTCATCCGTAACATTGTGACTCCCGGGACTGGCAAGACGATGGACGCATTGCTGGACAATCGATTCCCGGTGTTTTCACAGGGTCTGTATTCGCCCGGGCTCTCATTCCGTTACATGCGATATTGGATCGAGAAGGGGCACAAGGAAGCAAAGATGAATCTAGCGCAGGCAGAGCTCGACGCCCTGAATGCACTTGATAGATTTCTTGAATCCCCGCAGTTAGCCGTACAATTCAAACTCGAAGCTGGCGACCAACTCTGGGCTAACAATCACATCGTGGCCCACAATCGCACAGCCTATGAAGAGGCCCCCCAACAGCCACGGAATTTTATTCGTCTGTGGATTTCGACTTAAACGGACAGCTCCCGAAAAGGTCATGCTGCAGCGGTCAGTTATCCTCTACGTTCTGCAGTCAAGTCAAGTCAAGGACCTGGCCTGGTGCTTGTTTGCCCTTGCGGTGGAAACGGCCGTGCCCAAGCACATTACTCGTTAAAACCATAGCTTCCATTAGCGCAGCAACTGGTTTCCACACCAGGATGTTGTGAACCATCCAAGATGGGTTGGACAGCATGTGAAAGACACGGACTTTCTTCTCAGCCCTCTGACAACTTCCGTACGTTACCGACAAGCTTCCAAACAAGCCCAGGAACCTGATCTACCTGGTTGACGTTCTGGAACGAATAACTGCCGAACAGGAAGAATAAATGGGCGACACAAACTTGATATCCACTGGCAGGTCTTGGATAGCCCAATAGAACTGACCCGAGATGTGGTCCGATCATCGACAGTTCATATACAACAGTAGTTATGTGTTATTTAATGAGGTGAAATGATGGGTAAGGAAGCAACTTACTCAACCGGTTATATTAGGAGGGAGGCTGGTTCCAAGGCTCCTTGAAGCCGGGCACCGTGTTCGCTGCCTGACCCGAAGATGGAAGCCCGGCCCTGGGCCAGCCATAAAGGCCTCGAGATTGTCGAAGGAGATGTGAATGACAATGTGGCGCTCTCTTTCCCATGTGGAGGGCTGCAGGGTTGCCTTCTACCTTGTTCATAGCATGATGGCCACGGAAGCCGATCATGCCCGTACCGATTGCGAGCTTGCCCGGGGATTTGGACCGCCGCTAAAAGCGTGCCGGGCTGGAGAATATTATCTATCTTGGGGGCCTTGGTGAGTCCGGAGAGGGACTCAGTGAGCATCTCTCGTCCCGGCGAGAGCTTGAAATCGATTTGTCATCCACCGGGGTGCCGGTCACCGTATTGTGGGCAGATATGATCATCGGGTCGGGTTCCGCATCCCTCGAGATCCCGCGCTATCTCGTAGAGCGCCTGCCGTTAATGGTCACGCCCCTTTGGGTGCGTACCGAAAGCCAGCCCATCGCATCTCCAATGTCCTCCACTATCTTGTGGCTTGCCTTGAAACCCCGGGCATAGCTGGGAAAACCCTGGATATTGGTAGGCAGGATATCCTGTCTTACCGTTCACTTATGAGGATTATGGCTGAGGAGTTGGGGCTCCGGAAGCGTCTCATTCTTCCCGTTCCCGTCTTGACCCCGCACTTGAGTTCTCTCTGAATCCACCTGATTACTCCCCTAAACTCTCGAATCGCCCAACCTCTGGCCGAAGGGTTAAAAAATCGGGTGGTTTGTCGCAGCGACGAGGCCGCGCGGTTGATGCCTCAGAAGCTGTTGAGCAGCCGGGAGGCCATACGAGCGTCACTCGGCCATCTTGCAGCAGATGAAGTGGAAACATGCTGGAGTGATGCCGGTCCGCTTCCCGGTGACCCGGATTGGGCGGGTGAAGAGGTCTTTTCCGATCGCCGGTCTGTCGAGATCAAGGACGAAAGGCAGGCTGCCTTTCGCACGGTGTGCCGTATTGGAGGCCGTAACGGCTGGTGTGCCGCTGATATCCTCCGGAGGATTCGGAGGTTTCTTGATCGGTTGATCGCAGGCCCCGGATTGAGACGCAAGCGTCGTGACAAAAATAATATCAGGTTCGGGGATGCGCTCGATTTCTGGCGCGTTACGGGAATCGAAAAAAAACGTCGCCTTGAATTGCGAGCTGAAATGAAGCTTCCGGGAGAGGCCGCGCTTAGCTTTGAGATCCAGGAGTCGCCGAAGGGGGCCGGGCACAGTCTTCTCATTCAGGACGCACGTTTCAGGCCACGCGGGCTTTGGGGCCTGATCCACTGGCTCCTAGTCCTGCCTATTCATAGGCTGATTTTCCGTGGGATGTTCCAGGGGATTAGAAAATCCGCCGAAGCGTCCCTCCCAAAAGCGACCTCCTAGCATTGTGATTAGGCGCATCGCAGAAGTCATGCAAGCCAATGACCGGGTCAATGGTATCAAACCTTTGCCGTCACATGGCTCCAGGCTAATGACACGGCGTTTTTAAGCACCAGGTACGCGGGTTATTTTTTTATAAAATTTTGTAGAATAAGTTAGTATAACTGCTATAATGGTGTAATTTTGCCGTCACTATATAGTGACGGCAAAACTATTTTCTTCTTTTCCGGCAATAGTAGAGTTGTACTTTGCATTGGCAAATCTATAGTACCGCCCGTTCCATTCTTCCCCTACCAAGATTCTGTGCAATACCTACTGGAGGGACGGCTATGAAATAATTTTTTTTCCTTAATTTCAGATAGTCGTGATTCATCAAAATGGCAGTTCAAGACACTGAACTGTTGATTTCCGCAGTCGTTCATCGACTAACGGCAACCAAATTACTGCTCCAAGCCAATTTGGAGCAACATCGAGTGGGGAATCACTATTATGAAAGAGAAAGAGCAAGTTACGCAGCAAGCAGCTGTGAAGTGTAAGGGACTTATCGGAAGGCTCGCGTTTTTCATTGTCCCAATGACAATGGCACAGGAAACCGCTGATGCAGGAGAGGCAGTTTCAGCGACGTCAAATGCATTTAAGGATGTATATACGGCCGTGGTTGAAGACCTGCCAGGCATCGGTGGGGCCTTGGTATTGTTATTGGTTGGCCTTATCATGGCCAAGGTCATCTCACTCATTGTCACTAAGCTCCTTGAGGATAACAAGGTCGGACGCTCAGTCTCCGGCTGGCTGGGCAGCACCGGGATGGGCGGCGGCTCGCCGGCAAAGTCTGTGTCCTCGGCGGTCTTCTACCTGATTATGCTGGTGGTTGTGGTCGGGGTGGTTGACCAACTGCAAGGGAATGACTTTACGCCGTGGAGCGCTCTCGCGACATTAGGGGACGTAGTACTTCACTGGTGGAAGCCGGTTATTTGTGCAGCCATCCTGGTGTTGGTGGCGTGGGCGCTGGCGACATTGGCGCGTTCGATTGTCTCAGCGGTGCTGGCGGGGGTGATGCCGGCGATTGACAGCAGCGCTGGAGTGGCTGCAGATCAGGAGGGAGTGGCACCCGTTCAAACGGCACCACAGTCGTCAACGGCCGGTGATGCCCTGTACTATGCGGTTTTTCTGCTGTTCCTGCCAGTTATCCTCACAACATTGAGGGTGACCACATCAATAGAGTGGGTGAATACGTTGCTTAGTGCGTGTTCGGCGCATGGGCCCAACATACTGGCTGCCGCGGTGATTCTGTGGGTTGGTTGTCTGGTCGCACAGGTGGTGCGCCGGCTCGTCACGGACGTGGCTGCTTCGTCCGGTCTTGACACGCTTGCAGAAAAGCTCGGCATCGCCAAGGTGCTCAATGACCAAAAGCTCTCGGGCCTGCTGGGCTTGCTGGTATATATTGGAATTCTGATTCCCGTGCTGACCAGTGCACTGACTGCTCTCAACCTGTCAGCAGAAACTGCCTCAGCAGTGACCGGGCTGGAGGCACTGGCGGGCAAGATACCGGCCATCATTAGCGCCTTGATTATTTTGGTGGTGACGCTGGCGATCGCCAAAGTTGTGAGTGGGCTGACCAGGGACGTGCTGGCGGCCATCGGGTTCGACACAGTCGTCGCTAAGCTCGGTCTGCAGTCGGAAGGGGCTGTTGGCGGAAGCAAACTGTCGGCTGTCGTCGGCACGGTGACCTTCGGCGCGGTTGTGTTGTACGGGAGTGTCCTGGCGTTGAGCACGGTGGGCGTTACGGCCACGGCAAATCTGTTCAGCGATTTCCTTGGTTTCGGCGGTCAGGTGCTGGTTGCGGGTATCGTCATCGCCATCGGCTTCTACCTGGCCAATATCGCGACAACGGTGATCAGGGGCAGTGGATCATCCAATGCCGGAGGGCTGGCATCCCTGATCAAGATTGTGATCGTCCTTTGTGCTGTGGTCATGGGCTTGCGGCAGGTTGACCTTGTCAACGGCCTCCTCGAAAATGACCATGTGTCCACTCTGGCGCTCGGCGCTCTCGCGGTTGCGGCTGCAATCGCCTTTGGCATCGGCGGCCGAGATTTTGCGGCACGCAAGCTCCAGTCATGGACTGACAGTAGATAGTAAACCGCTTTTAACTAACTCACATCTACGCAGCGACCGTCGAATTTCGGCGGTCGCTGCTTTGTTTTAGACGCGATGCCGCTCGCAATGGTAGTGGGCGCGACCTAGGTGAAATTAATCACACTGTTGCAGTAGTTAGACTCTCGCCGGGGATTGGTAGTACCAGGAAAGACCGCTCGACGCCGATATCCGGACACCGGCACATTTCGTGCCGGTCAATGCGGAACGCACCGCAGATGCCAAAGATTGTTGGCCGGTATTGTATTGGCGAGCCCTTCTTTTATATTTGAATACTATTGCAAAACGTCTTCAAGTACTTCTTTTCCCGACGGCTGACGAGTGCCAGTTGTGGCGCGGCAACGAGTGGCGGGCGGCACAAAGTTCTACAGCCCAAAGCAGGACTCGAAACTCTGCGTATGAGTGAAGATGCAGTATTG
>CAUZOD010000182.1:0-6242 GCA_963581115.1 Phycisphaerae bacterium
ATGCTCGCGCACTGAGCAGGTATTGTACAGTACGATATCTGCTTCTTTCCAGTCATCAGTGAAGTGGTACCCCAACCCCTCCAACTGCCCGCGTACCAACTGGGAGTCGAGCACGTTCATCTGGCAACCGAAGGTCTCCAGAAACACACTGCGAGTACCGCGATCGTTTGAATATTCCAGGTGATCCCTCATGGCCAATCTAAGCTCGAACAGAATCATAGCATCAGTAGCGTTAGATTCACGGGTACAAACGCCAACTGCCGATAACCATCGTTGCCGTGGGCCTCTCCCTCGAACGATTTACGGCCGTAATACCGGGCTGGATCCTGCTGCTGTCGGGGCTGGCGTTGCTGGGGGTGACCCTGCTTGCACCCGCATGGACCAGCCAACAGCAGTTGGTATGGCAGCGGGATGTGATGCAGGCCCAGTTCACCCACCTTCAAGCTCAGCAGCAACGCTACGCTGAGTTTTACGAGGCCATCCAGAACGACGATCCGGTATTGCTCGAGCACCTGGCGTACACGCAAATGCGGTTCAAGCCCGCAGGAAAACAGTTGCTAGAAATGGACAGATCGGAACGAATGGGGCGGCTATCTGCTTCGATCGCGGCGTGGTTACATAAACCCCTACCACGGGTCGGTCGACAAATAGAACCACTTATGGGTACCGACACCGCCTTGACTCGCCTGACCACCGGGTCCAGCCGCTTTGTTCTGTATGCCGTGGCAATTGGCTGCCTCGGCACCGGCTTGGCCAGCAGAGGCGTCCCGACGATCCGCGGATTAAATAATATTCCCCATGAACCCTGATCTGCGACCCAGGGTGGCCAGGGAGCCAGCCTCCCGTACTGCTCAGGAACGTTGGTGCGAGTGATTACAAATTGCGGATTGGCAAACAAGCCCAAGCCGACACGCTAAAGCATATCGAGCGGAAAACACACCAGCTGGCGCAAGTTCAGGCGCGGAACTTACGGTTGCGCTGCAGGCAGTGGGTGGGACACATCGGCTAGTTCGGCACCACTATCGAGCCAATCTTTGATCCCGCCGGGATAATCGTACACATCCTGATATCCCAAGGCGAGCATCTTCTTCACTGCCGCATGGGCCAATGGATCGAACCCCTCGCCACTGCCATACACGACGATCGCGGTCGCAGCCAACAACCGAGGATCCGAGCCATTTATCTGTGGAAGATATATATGGATTGCCCCACGCAGATGACCCGCCGAGAATGTGTCGGCTGACCGCACATCGACAAGTAGCACTTTCTGATGGGGGGCCGCCTGCAAGTCGATTAGCTGCTCACGCAACAGGGAAGTGATGCTGGCATCGCTGACCTGTGGCGTGTTCTCACACCCGGGCAGCAAGACCATGATCAGACAGCTCAGAATTGGCGGAATGAACAGGTGCCACAATTGTCGCATTGCCATGACAGTATACGCCTTGGGCCGTAGATCCATCTGTGGAATACCGAAGCGGACTGGCGTTGTGTCCAAACACAACAATCATGTTCCCGCGACCGCCAGACTAACATTGCGAGGCCGGCTTACCGCGGACTCAAACTCACTCCAGAACTTGTTCAGAATCGTCTGCACCGCCCAATTAGCCCCGTCAGCCAGACCGCAGATAGTCGTCCCGGACATGATCCCCATGGACCCAGCCAGTTCCAGCAGTAGGTCCAAGTCTCCGGTGCTACCGTCGCCAGTCTCAATCCGGCTTAGAATCTTGTACATCCATGTCGTACCTTCGCGGCAAGGTGTGCACTGGCCACAACTTTCGTGTGCGAAGAAACGGGCGATATTGCGAGCCACCGCCACCATCGAAACATCCTCAGGAATCACAGTGATGCATGCCGTGCCCAAGCCCAGGATGTTGTGTCGCTTGCCGATGTCGAAATCAAGCTCACAATCATATTCGTCAGGCCCCACTACACCCATCGAGATTCCCCCGGGTATCGCGGCCTTGTACTTGCGGCCCGGCTGCAAACCTCCAGCCAGTTGTTCAATCACGTATGACATCTTGACGCCCAGATGTTCTTCGTAAACATCGGGCTTGATGACTGGTCCAGAGATGCCAAACAGCTTGGTACCAAAACTGGCGGGCACATGGGCCGGCGCGCCGTCGGGTCGACCCTTGCCCAATGTCTTGAACCAGTCTGAACCATTGGCGATCACGTGCGGAATACACGCCAGAGTTTCGACATTATTCACGATCGTTGGGCGGGAAAACGCGCCTGCAACTGCAGGGAATGGTGGCTTGATACGGGGCCAACCGCGTTTGCCTTCCAGTGATTCCAGTAGGCCGGTCTCTTCGCCACAGATATAAGCGCCGGCCCCTCGGTGCACAAACAGATCGGGCCAGCGATCGTTGATCTTTCCCAGTTTCGCCTGTGGGCCGAATATCTTCTGATCGTAAGCTTCACGCACAGATTTCTCGAATATTTCACGCTGATGGTGGTACTCGCCGCGTATGTAGAAATAAGCCGTATCAAGCCGGCATGCATGCATGCAGATCGCGATTCCCTCAATCACCTGGTGTGGATCAAAGTCAAGCAGCAGCCGATCCTTGAAGGTTGCAGGCTCCGATTCATCGGCATTGATCGCTAGATAACGGCGTTGCCCGTCCTCCGGTGGCAGAAAGCTCCACTTCATACCCGCAGGAAAACCGGCCCCGCCCCGCCCACGTACTTCCGCTGCCTTGATCTGCTCCACGACATTAATTGGCGCCGTCTCCAGGGCCTTGTCCAGTGCCTGGTAGCCATCGGTCTCGATGTATTGCTTGTAATCAATGAGCACACGATCGGCCGGATCGCCCCATGGCGGGGTAGGAATTCGTTGACAGAGGACAGGCTTCTCAAGTGGCATATCGAAATCTCAGCGGTGGTCTTGCTCCCGCGGCGACACGCCGTCGGCGGGTATCTCAATCTCCTCGATCGTCGTCCGGCGCAAAGTCAATCCGCCGGGGGTCGACTGCTGTTGCGCCATGGTGCGTATTACCCGGCGATTCGGGCCGGCGCGCAACGCGTCATGAATCAGCAGGCCACTGCGACGACAGAGTTTCTCAAACCAAGCCATGGGCAAAACTCAAATCATTCAGCGAAAGTAGGTGGGATCGAAGGATGGTGATTGGAGGTGTTTGGATTCCGAAGTTTGGGGTCATACTGGAAGTTCTGCGTTTGCAACAAGCCACAAGCAAGATCACTCCAGAGAGTCTAGTACTTGTTCTAGGTTCCCTGCACCGATGTTCTCATGAAGAGTCTCGTTGACCAGAGCACAAGGCGCGCCACCACAGGCGCCCAAACACTCAACTTTCATAAGCGTGTACTTGCCATCAGATGTCGTTTGGCCCGGCTGGATCCCCAGATGCTTGCTGACCTGCTCCGTGAGGCTCGGCTCGCCCAGGATCTCGCAGCTGATCGACTGACAGATCCAAATCGTGTATCGCCCTTTGGGTTCTAGGAAGAACTCTTCGTAGAACGTGGCTGTATCAAGTACTTCGCTGGCCGAGACCCCCAATAGATCCCCAGTCTCCTCGATCGCCTGGTACGGAATATATCCGTACTTCTCCTGAATAGCGTGCAACACTGGCAGCGTTGCTGCCTGGCGTCGGGGATAGCGCCCAATCACCTCGTCTTCAAGACGTGCCTTGAGCGTATCGTCAAGATACGGCTCATCCCGTCGTTCAATCTGAGCGGTTGCGCTGTTCTTTGCGATCCAAGCCAATGCAATGCCTCATCAAACGGGTGTTCGGACTAGTGGAGGGTAGGGTAGGGCAGAGCCTGAAATTTGGGAAATATCGTGTTTCGCATTTGGGTCGTGAAATCCACTGGGTTTGACGAAACCTGACATATCGGGCGATCTCCACCTACCCGCCCATCAGCATGGGATCTTCCTATCGATCCAATTCTGCAGCAATAATATTGAGACTGCCCAGAACCGCCACAATGTCGGCGAGCAGGTGCCCCTCCATCATCTTTGGGAATACCTGATAGTTAATGAAACTCGGCGGTCGTGTTGCAGTTCGCCACGGAACTGGGCCACCGTCTGAAACCACATGGAATCCCAATTCGCCGTTGGGCGATTCGATGCAGGAGTAACTCTCGGCAATTGGAGCCCGCCATTGCCGGTTGGTCATGATCAATTCAAAATGCTGGATCAGACCTTCAATCGACCCGTACACCGCTGACTTGTCGGGCTGAGTCATCTTGCCCTCAACGTCGGCGTCCATGGGACCTGCAGGAATGGCGTCGATCAGTTGCTCAATGATGCTGATCGACTGCTTCATCTCCTCAAGACGAACCAAGTACCGAGCGTACACGTCGCCCTCATCGCAGACCGGGACCTTGAACTCAATGCGCCGGGCGCCCTGTCCATCCCAATTGTCCGCAAAGCACAAATAGGGTTCATCCTTGCGAATATCACGCCGCACTCCCGACGCCCGGGCCACCGGTCCGGACAGGGACCAAGCCACGGCGTCCTCGGCACTGATGGTCCCGATCCCCACCGTGCGATCACGAAAAATGCGGTTGTTGTTCAGAAGCGTCTCGATGTCATTAATCGCCAGCGGCACCTGCTCATGAATGAACTTCTTGACCAGGGTCTGGAAGATCTGTTCATCAGGCAGGTCCATCATCGCCCCTCCGACACGAGTCCAATCGGGATGGAACCGCTGGCCAGCGATAAAGTCCATAATGTCATAGATGTGCTCTCGCTGGTTGAAGCAATACAGGAATCCCGTGATGGCACCCAGATCAATCGCTGCAGCACCAACGCAAAGCAGATGATTCTGGAGCCGCCCTAACTCACCTAGAATGGTTCGGACGACTTTGCAGCGAGGTGTCAAGTCGATCCCAAAGAGCCGCTCGACCGCATGGTGCCACGCGATGTCATTGCAGATCGGGCTGAGGTAATCCATCCGGCTGACAATGGTCACGTACTGGTTGTAGTCGAGTACTTCACCGAGTTTTTCAAATCCGGAGTGCAGGTAGCCAATATGCGGTACAGCCCTGACAACTCGCTCACCGTCAAGTTCCAAAACCAGACGAAGTGTTGTATGCGTCGACGGATGCTGGGGGCCGAAGTTGAGTGTCCAGCGGTCCCCGGACTGGGTGTCACGATGGTCCAGATACGGCGTAGACTCAACGTCAACGTCAAACGGCTTCAGGTCATAGGGCATAAAGATCGACCATGTACAGCGGGGGGGTGGTTCCGTCCCTGAATCCGGCAGGTCCGAAGCGACCGGATTGTAGTAGAGCCGCATCCAACTCGCCAACCAAGCAATCCAGCAATGGTAATAATGTTCCCATGAACAGCCGACCTCCAAACATACCGTGGGCGGATCGCGCACATTTGGTCCATCGGCTGGCGGATGATATGGGCTTTGCGCTGGCTGGCATTGCGCCAGCAACGCCCAGTGATCACGGCAATCACTTCCGAGAATGGATCGCCCAAGGCCAACACGGCCACATGCAATATCTAGCTGAAAATATCCCGGTCAGACTGGATCCCAAAAAACTGCTCGATGGAGCACGATCAATCATCTGTGTGGCCGACCGCTACCCCGCATCCATGACCGCAAACCGGTCTGCCCACCCACAACCGCAGCAACACCATGTGGTAGATTCGCATACTGGGAAAACCCCGCCGCAGACAGACACCCCACGGGGGCGCATCGCCCGCTACGCCTGGGCAGACGACTACCATCGGACGATCAAGAAACGCCTCTTCGAACTAGTGGATGCACTAGGTAACCGGTTCCCTGAACATCAGTTTCGCGTCGCCGTGGATACCTCGCCCGTCATGGAGCGCGAACACGCCGCACGTGCCGGTCTTGGATGGACCGGGAAACACACCCTCCTGATTCATCCCGACCACGGATCTTGGGTGCTACTGGGTGTAATCGTAACGACCCTGCACCTGCAGAGCTCGCAGGAAGCGGGCTATCCGGGGCCATTGGCCGCCCCAACTGACCACTGCGGAAGCTGCACCCGTTGCATCGATGCCTGCCCCACTAGTTGTATCACACCATACTCGATCGATGCCCGCCGCTGTATCAGCTACCTGACCCTGGAACACCGTGGCCCGATCGATCCCACCCTGCACCGGGCAATGGGCAACTGGATTGCCGGCTGCGACGTCTGCCAAGAGGTCTGTCCCTTCAATCAGCCCACAGAAAGGGCCGGTGTTACCGGCTCGAGACCTGCCGGTCTGGCCACACCGGGTGACACCATTGATCCAGTAAATC
>CAUZOD010000183.1:0-6241 GCA_963581115.1 Phycisphaerae bacterium
GCCCTACCGTTCTACAACCGTCTCGATGAAACTCAGGTGGAACTGGTCTGCCACACCCTGCGGGTGATGATCCAGCGGGAGCAATTACTCCAGCGATAGGCCCCAGCAACCGCTAAAAGTGGTATTGCCCGAGTCCGGCCAGAGCAACGGGACCGTGTTCAATCTCAACCGATTTTACACTTTCTGCCCACCCAGCACACTTTTCCGGTCATAACGGCTCGATCTTTCATAACGGAGCAAAGCGGGGCAATACCGGCAATACCAACCATTAATCCCCAGTGGCCATATGCGGGTGACGATGACGCTATAGCGATAAAAACAGGCCAGTGGGGGGCTAAATGAATTGGCGTATCCTGACAATCCTCGTTCTCGCGGCAATGCTGATCGGAAGCCTACTGGTTTCTAGCGCTGACACCCAGAGATCACGGCTCAGCCAAATCATCACTTTGGAACAGGCCATTGGCCAGCAACCGAACTCCCCCACCACCGATCAGCCCCTAGCCAAGAGCAGGCCCAGAACTGATCAGACGGTTGCGGCATCGCATCTCGCCCACGGGCCTCTCCATCTGGTACCGCAGCGAACTACACGCTAAATCACTCCCGGTAGGTACTTGGTGGGACCGACGGAGTCAACGTTGACCTGCCCCAAATTCAGACCACCCCCAAGGCTAGGTGACCTAGGACTGAACGTGGACTTAAGCGAATAACCGACAAAGTCTGCCCTACCTGAAACTCCGCGATAACCGGATCTTCGAGTTGGTAGGAAATCTCGTCTTAGATGGCATCACCAAGATCTCCAGGCTGAACCACGCAAGCGACACGTCTCCCCTTGCCTCACAAAACCAGATGTACCTCTGAGCACTAGCCGATTTATCTGGGTCAAGACCACCGTAGTGACAACCCGACACACTGAATTAGTTGAAGAATAACGCCTTAAAGCCTTGGAACGGCAGGGAGCCCGTTTAAAACTTAGAGGTTGGCATTTGGATCCCGCACAGATTTGGCGTCACCATTTAGACAGTTAGTATAAGAGTGATGTGCCACAACCCGCGGAGCACTGATCCCGAGCAGAAAACGATTCAATCCCAAATTCTGGGTTCCAAACACGCATCCTAGGTTCAAACATTAAACAAAAAGTGACAGACATCCCCGTCTTGGATGACGTATTTTTTTCCTTCCACACGAATTTTGCCGACTCCTCGCAAAGCTTTTTCCGTGCCATGGGCCTTTATATCTTCCACGGTATAGACCTCGACCCGAATGAATCCACGTTCAAAGTCAGAATGGATCGCACCGGCGGCCTGCGGCGCCGTAGCCCCGATCGGCACAGTCCAGGCACGGTTTTCCTTGGGCCCGGCAGTAAAGAAGCTCTGCAGCCCCAGCACCGCATATGCCGTCTGGGCCAACATATGCAGGGCCGGCTCGACTAGCCCCAGTTCCCCAAGCATCTCATCACGCTCCGCCGGGGCCAATTCCGCCAGTTCCGCCTCCAACTTGGCACACACAGGCACAACCTTCCCCCCATGCTCCTGTGCATAATGTCGGACTCGGTCGACCAGTTCTCCAGCACCTGCCAGGTCATCCTCAGCAACATTGGCCACGTAGAGTACTGGCTTGAGGCTGAGCATTGCGAAACTACGAAGCAGTTGGGAACTGGGGTCATCCAGTTCTAGCTGGCGCAGCGGTTTTCCCTCCTCAAGCAGTTTCGTACAACGCTCCATCAGATCCACCCGTTGCCTAGCCTGCTTGTCCCCGGTACGGGCTTTGCGATGGGCATTGTTTAGCACATTTTCAGCAACCTCCAGATCGGCCAAGGCCAACTCAGTCTCGACCTGATTGATGTCGCGGATTGGATCAACACTGCCATCTATATGAGGGACCAATGGATCCTCAAAACATCGCACCACATGCAGCAGGGCATCGACACCCCGCAAATGCGAAAGAAACTTGTTGCCAGTGCCCTTGCCTTCACTGGCCCCGGCAACCAGTCCCGCCACGTCCACCAACTGAAGTGTCGCTGGAACGACCTTCTTGGTCTCGATATGCCTACAAATGATCTCAAGTCGCGGATCCGGCACCGCCGCCACCCCAACATTTGGCTTGGAAGCAGCCGAGTCGCCGCCCACTCCCAACGAAGTTAGGCTGTTGAAAACACTAGTTTTGCCCACATAGGGCAACCCAACAATCCCTGCTTCCATGACAACTCCTGAGGCCGTGCCCAATTCTGCGAACCGCAGCGTCACAGAGTATAATTAACTTGGAATTCGGCATTAACCACAATCGCATCGAGGCGACGCGACATATGTCTGACGACACGGATACTGCCCCACTACCACCGAGCCACAGTGGTCGTACGATCGACCTGGCGATTGACCGAGAGCTGGCTGACAGCTACCTGACCTACGCGATGAGTACCATCGTGGACCGGGCACTGCCCGATGCCCGCGATGGCCTCAAACCCAGCCAGCGGCGGATCCTTGTGGCAATGAATGACCTGAATCTCTCGCCCGGCCGCAAGCATTCCAAGTGCGCAGGCATTGTCGGCGAGACGATGAAAAAATACCACCCGCATGGTGACCAGGCGATCTATCCCACCTTGGTCAACATGGCCCAAGAGTGGAAGACCCGCTACCTGCTGGTCGACAAACAGGGAAATTTCGGCTCGATCGATCCCGATCCACCGGCAGCCATGCGGTATACCGAAGCTCGCCTGCACCGCCATGCCATCGAGCTGCTCGAAGACCTCAAGTTGGATACAGTCGATTGGCAGGCAAATTTTGATGAAACTGTTGATGAACCCAAGGTCCTGCCTGCCAAACTGCCAAACCTGCTGGTAAATGGCTCCACCGGGATTGCCGTCGGCATGGCCTGCTCAATTCCGCCTCATAACCTCCACGAGATCTGCAACGCAATTAATGCGTTGGTTGACAACCCGGACTTGGAACTGCGAGAGCTGCTTGAGATCATACCTGGACCTGATTTTGCCACCGGCGGCATCATCTGTGGCCGCAGTGGAATCATCCAGGCCTATTCAACCGGTCGGGGCCGGGTAACCGTCCGGGCCAAGATTAACCACGAGATAAAGGGCACCCGCAGCCTGCTGGTAGTCACCGAACTGCCCTATCAGATCGCCAAGAACGACGGTGTCGTGGCGAAGATCAAGACGGCACGGCAGGCGGGCCGACTCAGCGATATCGCCAACGTCGTGGACGAATCGTCCAATCGAGCCGGAATGCGCCTGGTTGTTGAGCTGAAGCGCGGCGCTGATCCGGAAATTGTCGAAAACCAGCTCTATCAGACAACCCCGCTGCAGTCGACGTTCAGCATCATCAATATTGCTCTTGTGCAAGGCCGGCCGCAAACGCTGGGGCTGCGCGAACTGATCCAACACTTCATCGACCACCGCATCCAGGTGATCCGGCGTCGCACCGCCTATCGCCTACGCCAGGCACAACAGGAAGCCCACCGAATCGAGGGACTGATCTACGCCGTCTGTGATATCGATGAGGTAATCAAGCTGATCCGATCAAGCCGTACCCGCCAGCAGGCCATCGAAAAACTGATGATGCGCGGCTATAGGATTCCACCCGACCATCCCCAGGCTCCAAATATCCCACAACGATTACGAGCCCAATCGGCAGACAAAGATGTGAATCTGACCCGCACCCAATCAGAGGCGATCGGTCGCTTGCAGCTGATCCAGTTGGTTGGCCTCGAGATCGAGAAGCTGGTAGCCGAATACAGCCGGTTGATCGGCCAGATTGAAGACTACGAGTCCATCCTCGCCGACCCCCAGCGGATCCGCGACATCATCAAAACTGAAACCACTGATCTGAAGACGAAGTACGGTGACGAGCGGCGCACGATGCTACAGGCAGGCGAGGTTGGCAATCTGGATCTGGCTGCACTGACCCCAGTCGCGCAAGTGGTGGTGACCATCACGCACCAGGGTTACATCAAACGCCTCCCCGTTGAGCAGTACCGCACCCAGGGGCGCGGCGGCAAGGGAGTGATAGGTGCCCGCAGCTGCGAGGATGACTTTACCGAACAGGTGTTCGTGGCGTCGACCCATGATGACTTGCTCTGCTTCACCAACACTGGCCGCGTCTTCAAGATCAAGGTCTTCGAAATTCCCGAGGCAACGAGAACAGCCCGAGGTCGTGCCATCATCAACATGATCAATCTCCAGAAAGGTGAGCGGATCTGTCAATTCATGCCCATCTCAGATTTTGAGAAAGGCGAGCTGTTCCTGGTCTTTGCTTCAGCACAAGGTTTGGTCAAGCGCACGGCACTGAAGGATTATCGCAACGTCCATGCTGGCGGACTGATCGCCGTTACCCTGCGAGAGGGTGACAGCCTGGTCAACGTCACTTGGACCAGCGGTCGCGATCACATCATCCTCGGCACCAATAGCGGCATGGCGATCCGTTTCGACGAGAATGACGTTCGCGTCATGGGCCGCAACGCTAGCGGTGTAAAGGGGATCACTCTGCCCGCAATCGATCGAGTCGTGGGGATGGTCAAATCGCCTGAGGATGACAAGGCCGATCTACTGACTGTAACCGAACGCGGTTATGGCAAGTGCACCGCGCTACGAGAGTACCTCATACGTCAGGAAAACGGCTCAACACGGCCTCAAGGCCGCGGCGGCAAGGGCCGCGCCGACATCAAGACCACCCAACGCAACGGGCAGGTGGTTGCCATTCAGCGGGTGGCCAAGGACAACGACCTGATGCTGATTACCCTCAATGGCATGATTGTGAGAATTAACGCTGGTTCTATCCGCCGCATCGGTCGCAACACGCAGGGCGTCCGTATCATCAACGTTGAGGCTGATGATCGGCTAGTCGCTTTGGCTCTGGTGGCAGAAGAGGACGCCAATGAAACCCTCGCCAGTGTGGGGAGGGCCAACTGATGTCGGTACAGAAATGGTCTGACAAAATCTGGGTTGCCCAGACCAGCGCTGATCCAGTTTTCAGCGAAGATATTGAATTCCTCCAGCAGAAAGCTGCCGGTACATCAATGGGACCACACATGGTGATTGACCTGTCCGGTGTCAGCCACCTGAACAGCTCGAATTTGTCCCAGTTGCTGCGCCTGCGAAAACGCATAATTGACACCGATGCGCAACTGCGCCTAACCGGGCCCCAGGATCCGGTGTGGGCAGTGTTTATTTCTACATCGCTGGACCGGGTGTTCCAGTTTCAACCGGACACCTCAACAGCGCTGGCAGAACTGCAACTGCGAGACTCGTGAAGCAGATAGGTAAGTTGTATAGCCTGAGATGATGTCGCTGTCTAAAGGCTCGCGTACAGAAACTCATGTATGAAAAATAAGGCGACATTATCGCCATCTGATTAGAGAAGATTAGTATTCAAAATCCAAATTAACTGAACACGCAAATGTACGGCGACGTATCCTTTGCTCTGCAGACATGGGACGCCATCGCGTTTGGCATCTACTTCGCGGTCTTATGTGGAATTGGTCTTTGGGCGGGGCGCAAGAAAAAGACACAGGCCGATGAATACTTCCTTGCTGGTCGCACGTTACCGTAGTACGTGGTCGGGAGTTCGTTCATTGCGTATAATGTAAGCACCGAGCATTTCATTGGCATGATCGGTGCGGCTTTCATCTATGGCATCTGTGTGGCCTTATCTGAATGGGCTAATGTTCTGAGCTTTTCGGCGCTGATTTGGTTTTTTATTCCCTTTTTGCTGGCATCGAGAGTCTACACGACCCCGGAGTTCATGGAGAGACGGTTTCATCCAGTCTTACGCCAGTTCGTTGCAATCGTCACAATCATCAGCAACGTGGTAGCGTTTCTCGCGGCGGTACTCTACGGCGGAGGGCTGGCCCTGCAAAGCCTATTTGTCTGGAACCTGTGGATGGCCATCATTGCCCTAGCCGTGGTGGCCGGTTCGTGGGCCATCTATGGGGGGCTCAAGTCCGTGGCGTGGACCGACTTTGTGACGGTCATTGCCATGGTGATCGGCAGACTGATGGTCACCATTCTGGGACTCGAGATGCTTTCGGGAGACTTCCATTCGCTTGTTGAGGGCCGAAAAGTCATGATTGAAAGAAATCGTGCCCAAAGTGGAGTATGAAAAGAAGTTGTGACTCAAAACGCGTGGAACTGTGCGCGGACCGACCATTACAACCGGCTCTCCGTTATCCAGCCGGCTTCGCACGAGACCCACCCCTAGCCTTCCCTGATCTTTGGCCTGTTTTCGATCAGTATCTG
>CAUZOD010000184.1:0-6211 GCA_963581115.1 Phycisphaerae bacterium
TGATACATGGCTCGTACAAGAAACAGGCAGCTCGATGCCCCGGGGCCACTTCTTCCAACAGGGGCACGGATTCGGTATCACAGACACCGCGTTTGAACTCGCTGCAACGAGGATGGAACGAGCATCCCCGAGGAATAGCACCTGCGTCCGGCACCGTTCCGGAAATTGCGGTCAGTCGGTTCTCATTCCCCTGGCCGATGCGTGGCAATGATGCGATCAGGCCACGCGTGTAGGGGTGCTTGGGGTCGTTGAAAAGGCTGTCCACACTACCTTGTTCAACAATCCGACCCAGATACATCACCGCCACCTGATCCGCAGTCTCAGCGATCACGCCCAGATCATGTGTAATCATCACCATTGCCATATTGAGCGTTTTCTGCAGATGCTCGATCAAGTCGAGGATCTGTGCCTGGATGGTCACGTCCAGGGCAGTTGTCGGCTCATCGGCAATCAAGATCCGCGGTCGACTGGCCAGGGCCATGGCAATCATGCACCGCTGGCGCAGGCCACCGGAAAGCTGGTGCGGATACGCATCCACCCGCCGTTCCGCCATCGGCACGTGTACCAGTCGAAGCATGTCCACCGCCACATCACGTGCCTCGTGTCGGGTCTTGCTCTGATGCAGGCGCACCGACTCCATGATCTGGTTCCCAACCGTGTGCACCGGTGAAAGTGCAGTCATTGGCTCCTGAAAGATCATCGATATATCACCGCCACGAATCCGCCGCATCTCCTTGCTATTGGAATCCAACTGGACCAAGTCGGTAGGTGGCTGTCCAGTATCTGTGCCGGAATGCAACAGGATTCGCCCCCGGTCAATCTGTGCTTGCCGGGGCAAGATTCGAAGGATCGCCTTCGCAGTCACACTCTTTCCACAACCGCTCTCGCCAACCAATCCGAGCGTGCCCTTGGCAGGAATCGACAGGCTCACGCCGTTGACCGCCTTTACGTCACCCTCCCGCAACTGGAAGCTCACATGCAGATCTTCAATCTCCAGCAACGGTGATGCCGAGGTGCTGGAATGGGCGCCAGGAGTTGTGTCAAGGACAGGTTCGCTCATCGGGGTCCGATGGTCAGGATTCGGGAAAGACGTTTGAGTTCTGTGTTGTGGGTTTTGTTGCCAACACCATCCGGCATGAATTCTCCTGCATCCGGCATCTTGAAATCTCAGCTAGTCATAACGAATTCTTGGATCCACCCATGCCAAAAGGATATCACTAATCAACGTGCCGATCACGGTAAGGATGCTCAGCATCATGATGAACGTGCCTGCCAAATACATGTCTTGAGTGTACAACGCCTTAAGCAGCAGTGGTCCGGTGGTCGGCAGATTCAACACATAGGCCACGATAACGCTGCCCGAAATGAGCCATGGCAAGGTCCAGCCGATCGTGCTGATCACGGGATTGATCGCGATCCTCACCGGATATTTCAGCAGCAACCGCATCGGTGACACTCCCTTGGCCCGAGCCGTAACCACGTATGGCATTTCCAACTGGTCCAGTAGGTTGGCACGAATCGTGCGGATCAACCCCGCAGTGCTGCCAACTGTCAGGACCACCACGGGAATCCAGATATGCTTCAGCAGATCGACCACGCGATCCCAGGACCACGGTGCGCTGATGTACTCGCGCGAAAACAGCCCGCCTACACTGATCCCCAAGTGACGAAATGCAAAGAACATCACCACAAGGGCCAGAAGAAACGCGGGTGTCGCCAACCCCACGAATCCTATGAAGGTAAATACGTAGTCGAAGACCGTATACTGACGGACCGCCGAATAAATGCCGATTGGAACGGCGACTATCCAAGTGAAAATCAGAGTCAGCAGTGAAATTGTCACCGTCAACCCCAATCGCTCCCAGATCAGATCCGCGACGGGCTTGCGGTAGGCGAACGACTGCCCAAAATCTCCCTGTACAAACCCCGTGACCCATCGCCAATATTGCACGTAGATGGGCTGATCCAAACCATACCGCTTGCGCATTTGCTCGACCGCCTCCATGCTTATCTCATCACCCGTTGCCTCCATCTGAGCGATCTTGACCGTCAGGTAATCGCCCGGTGGCAGTTGGATAATAACGAACGAAATGATCGATATCAGCACCAGAGTGGGCACCAAGATCAGTATTCGGCGAAGAATAAACGTCCACATCGCAGTCTAAACCTTCATTATTGTGGCATGCCACAGGTGCCGACCAACCACGGATCCAAGGATTGTATCCGTAACATCCATTCGTGACGCCCACGAGTGACCTCCGCTACATGCATCAGGGTCATGGATGCTCCCTCCTGAACTGAACGTTCAAAGTCACGGGCCTGTCTACCGTGTCAATGCGATAAGAACGTACCGCACCCACGGACCATCCATTCACCGTTACGTCAGCCACGGCAAATCCCGGGTCCGGGGTCAGCTTGAATTCCTGCTCCATACCGTCATATACCTGAAACTGGCCGGAAGGATGGACCGTACCATTCGATCGGGCATGGGCCTGTATATCGTGCTCTTGCGACTCCAGAAAAAACTGTTCCGGCTGCGTGTAACCCGGTGACTGAACCCGCCATCCATGCAGAAAATGGTCCGGGCAGTTGCGAAAACGGCTGGAAACAATCGTCAAACCGTAAATCCGATACAGGCCAATCATATAGCACTCTCGAGACCACTGCCAAAGGATGTTTCGGCCCAACTCAAGCTGGCGATCATCTTCCCCAAAGGTGTGCACCAACTCATAATACCAATCGACCAGCCGTTGGATCTCCTCGGTGGGCCGAATACCGGATCGACCACCGGTCTGAATGTACCGCCCGTACAACGGTGCCAGTTCCGACTGGTGTTTGATGGGGACATATAACGCCGGCTGTAGTACCCAGTGCAAGCCAGCTTGAGCGTCAAACCAGAATTCCGTGTTGCCGTTACGAACGCGCATCCGACTAATTTCGGTGGCTTCAGCCTTGATGACAAAGTCTAGTCCTACGTCCCGCCAATACTCAACGATTAGTTGCTCCTGCTCCAACCCGCCGGCCATTCCCCACGAATTACAGTAAAGAATCTCCCGAAACAGCCTGCCGTTTGGATAGCACCTCATTCCGTTGGGCCCGCGAACAAGACCCACCTCATCAAGGAGCCGGTTGGCCTCGTCGGGATCGTAGCTTATGTGTAACTGATCGAGTCCCGGTTCAAAGTAGCGGTCGGTGGGGAAACCAACGCCGTTACAGATATCGCCCAGACCACCGGTAATTATCTCCACTAGTTCTTGGCGATCGATCGCCAACGACAGAGCGATCCGGAACCGACGATCGATGAGATATGGGCGCACCCGCTGATTCTGCGTGGACAGGTTCAGCAGAACCCCCGCTGCCCCGCCTGAATTGGGATCGGCCAGCACCCGGTAGCGCACGATTCCTCCCCGCTTGCGGTTCTCCGGTGACATGAAGAACGAGTACTTCGACATCTCGATGTGCCGGCCCTGCATGTCCACTCCACCGGTGCACGCGAGCAGATTCAGTACTTCAGCATTGTCCGCCACCTGAAATGAGATTCGATCGATATAGGGCAACTGATTGCCCGCGGTATCCACCTTCCAGTAATACGGATTGCGCTCGACCACGTACATCAACGCCGGCGGCCCCACACTGATCTTCCAAGGATTGATCGTTGGCAGGTCGACATTAATGTGAAGATCCTGCTTGTCGAGGTACAGTTCGGTCCAGTGGTCATAACCGCCAGCCGCCATCAATCGCTTCAATTCATTGGAGTTGGCATACTTGATATGAAATTGCTTCATGTAATGGGCCGGCTGATATAGTGAATGACTCAAATAGCAAAGTTTTTCCAGAAAGATCGCATTGGGTTTGTCAAACTCGAAAATCACGACATGTGGACTGGGAACCGAAAGAGTCGTGGAGGTATCCCTGGGTGCCAGTTCTACCGTGCGACCCCCCAACTCCTCACTGGTCAGCAGGTCCTCGATGCAGAAGCGGATGTCCTCGGAGGTAAAAGGTTTGCCATCAGACCATTTGAGTCCCCGTCGCAGGTAAAGAACATACCGCTGACCGCTATTCTGAACCTCCCACCGCTCGGCGACGCCGGGAGTGGGCGTGGTGCCCTTTCGATCCCAGCGTACCAAGGGTTCGTAGCCCAGACGGCTGCCCATCAGACTGTCCTCGGGTTCGATGGCCAGTCGCCGCCACGTGCCGCCGTATTTCCCAATCGTGTGCAATGGCGCGACCACCGCGGGCGATTCAGGTAAGCGTGTCTCGACCGGCGGCAGTTCGCCCCCCGCAACCCTCTTAGCCAGCATCGGAGCTTCCTGGTAACGGTCTGCCCCGTACACCTGGATCGATGCGCAGTTGCAGATCAGGATCAGCACCCACAAGGAGGGTCTTAATTCGAGCAGAAGGAGAAAATGAAATGACATCGGGTTGCCGGGGCACGTTCGACAGCTATCAGACGATCTTACCCAATCACGCGGCCGCCACTGGGACATAACGCCCATTGGTGGATTCGATGCGCCATGGCAATTCGAACAGCCCATTCCTATTCGCGTTTTCTGGTTTGACGTTTGCAAATGATAACATGAACCTGACATGGCTAAGACGCCCCTGAGGATCGGACTGGTTGGTGCCGGACGAGGGTCTGTCTACGGTCGGCTGTTCGCGGAACTGGCCGACAGCGTCATGGTCGCGTGCTGCGATACCGATCCTCGCCGCATGGAACAGTTTCAGTGTGAACTAGGGCTGCCTGATTCAGCATGTTTTTGTGAATTTGATCGGTTCCTGAACACGGAAATGGATGCGGTGGTCATCGGGACACCCATGGACCATCACGCCCCAGGTGCCATTACCGCACTCGAAGCGGGTTTTCATGTCCTGAGCGAAGTGACTGCCGCAAGTAGCGTCGCCGAGTGCGAACAACTCGTCGACGCGGTTCGCCGGACGGGCAAAACCTACATGCTGGCGGAAAACTGCGTGTACTGGCCGTTCGTCCAGCAGTGGATCGACATCGTGGCAGAAGGTCGGCTCGGCGGCATCTTCTACTGCGAATGCGAATACCTGCATCCTATCGAGGCCTTGCTCGTTGACCCCTCAACAGGGCAGCAGACATGGCGTGCAAAACAACCGCCCTTGCACTATTGCACCCATAGCCTAGGGCCCATCCTTGAAATCACCAAGGACCGGATCGTCCGTGCAATGGGAATTGGCCAAGGCAACCGCTTGCTGCCCGGCGGCGGTCTCGGTGGCATCGATATCCAGGTAGCACTGTTCCAGACTGAAAGAAATGCCATCATCAAGATGTTGCGATCCTCAATTGCGCCCCGAGAACCCGCGATTCATTTCTACCTGCTACAAGGGACCAATGGATTCATTGAAACTGATCGGAAAGGCCCCGGAGGCAAGGGCTGGCTGTACGTCAAGGGGGAAATGGCAAAGGCTGAATCCATCGATTGTTCCTTCACCGATGAATCCCTACCAGAAGCCGTGCGCCAGATCGGGCACGGAAGTGCCGAGTACGGGGTGGCCAGAGAGTTCCTGGACGCAATCAAGGCCGGCCGGCAACCTTCTCTGAACGAGTTACGGGCCGTACAACTGACGGCGCCGGGTTTGATCGCCCACGAATCGGCAGAGCGGGGTGGGGTATGGTTGGATGTTCCGTCGTTCCAGGATTGAATGGGCTGAAATATCTCCTGCCCCCGAAATCTGGATTCATTTGCCCGCATACTGGCAAATGGATCCAGTCTCGAGCCCCGGATGTCCAATCAGTTGCCTACCTCCTACGCACCAACTTAGTGGTAAGGATCGGCCGCATCGCGTAAGCCGTCACCCAGAAAGTTGAACATCAGGACCGCAACAATGACGATCACGGCCGGTGACAGTAACCAGGGGTAGAGGGCCACGGCGTTGATGTCCTGAGCGTCCTGCAGCAGCACGCCCCAACTGATCGTCGGGGGCCGCAGCCCGAGGCGAAGAAAGCTCAGCGAAGTTTCGGCTAGGATCATCTGCGGAATTGCGATCGTAACTACCACAATCAGGTGACTTAAGAAACCCGGAACCAGATGGCGCAGGATGATGCTCATCTCCCGGGCCCCAGCCACCTGCGCAGCCATCGCATAATCCTCTTCCCGCAGTGACAGGATCTTGCCCCGCACCACTCGGGCCACCGATGTCCAGCCCAGCAGAGCCAAGATGACCGTCATACAGAAGTAAATCATCA
>CAUZOD010000185.1:0-6210 GCA_963581115.1 Phycisphaerae bacterium
CCTGCTATCGCAATCGTTTTCAAGAAACCGTCCGTGGTGCTGTTATGTCGCGTGCCCCATGGGGCCCGATCATGGTGTTGGCGGTGCGGCCCGGGCTGGCCCTTGCGACACGAATTGGGCTTGGTGCGTATGCTAAGTGGATGGCTCAGGCGCTTGCCACTTCGGCTTGCATGATGTCGTGTCCGATATGGGAGCAGGTTATGAATCGAGATGCAGGTTGGCAGAGTCCAAAGCGATTTGGATCGGTCGGGGGCCTCGTGATCGTGGTGTTGGTGTTATCAGCTATTACTCGGATCACAGTGGTACCAGCGGGTGCGGCGCTGGCCAAGATGGCCGAAAGCCAGGCCATTGCGACGCAGTCCCAAACCGCCGTGCAAGCATCAGATTCGGTGAGCGACCAACCACAGCCGGATTCGCATCAAGCCATTCAGACGACGGTGGGGTGGCTCGAGTTGTCGGGCGAGATGCGCGACACGCCGATCCCGTATGCGTGGGTAGATGGTGAAGACGCCAAGCAGACACTCAAGGGAGTGCTTGGACAGCTTCAGACCGTTGCCGAGGGCAAACAGTACATGGGGGTCGTGATATACCTCGACCAGGTCTCCATGTCTCTGGCACAGATCCACGCCATCACATCAGCCATGGAAGCTGTTCGCGCCAGTGGCAAGAGGGTGCTTATGTTTGCCGCGGCATACGATACCCGTGAATATCTTCTGGCCAGCGCTGCCGACCTGATTCTCTTGCAACACAAGGGTTCGATCGACCTGATGGGAATGTCGGTAGAGGAGTTTTACGTCGCTGGGCTTCTGGAAAAGATTGGGGTCAAGGCGGATATGTTGCAGATCGGGAAATACAAAGGTGCCGCCGAGGCGATTACCAGCACTGGTCCGAGTGAGGCTTGGAACGAGAACTTCGATTCGCTGCTGACCGATCTTTATGATCAGGTTATCACACGGTTGGCAGATGGCCGGAATATGAGTCGTGACGAGATCGAGGCCATCATCCGTGATTCCTGGACCATGACCGACACGCAATACATCCGGAGACGGGTTGTTGATCGTTTGGTGGATCGTGACTTGGTCGACGTGACTGAGATCGAGTTCGGTGACAGTTTTACCTGGGATGACACCATGGGCCTGCCGAGTCAGCATGTTCAGGCCGCCAGCCCATTCGCCATGTTTCAGATGTTGTTCCAGGAACAGTCTCATGTGACGCACCGACCGACCATCGCCGTGGTACATGCCAATGGCCCAATTATTAGCGGCGACTCGTCATTTAGTGATGGGATATTTACTGAGGACTCGATCGGAAGCCGGACATTTAATCAGGTGTGCGGTGAAGTGATGGACGACGAGAACATCAAGGGTGTGATCTTTCGAATTGATTCTCCGGGAGGGTCTGCCTTGGCCAGTGAGATTATCTGGCAGGCAATTCGGAACTTGAGTGAGACCAAGCCGGTCTTTGTAAGCATCGGGTCCATAGCTGCCAGCGGCGGGTACTACATTGCATCGGCTGGCAATGAAATTTATGTGGGGCCGCAGTCGATTGTGGGATCGATCGGTGCCGTTTCTGGCAAGCTAGTGATGGGTGGTTTGTACGACATGGTCGGCATTAATATCTACCGTCGTCATCGAGGTCCATTGGGTGATCTATTCAATAGCGTTGAGCCGTTCACTGAAGCACAGCGTGAAGCGATACAGGGTTCGCTCGATAAGATCTACGAACAATTTACGCAGCGGGTGGTGCTGGGGCGCGGCAACCGTCTTCCCGATATTGCGCAGGTGGACGAAGGAATGTTGTTTACCGGGCGGCAGGCGGTAGCCAATGGCATGGCGGATAAGATCGGAATCGCCAGTGATGCGATCGTGGATCTGGCCGAACAGCTGGGGCTGGAACCTGGCAAATATGATGTGATAGATCTGCCGCAACCCCTCAGTTTTCAGGAATGGCTCAGCGAAATATTTTCCATCCGGGTGCCAAGTACCATTCGATCGCATGTGGTGGTTGATACGGCACATCGGTTACTGGGTGACGAGGCATGGCGATCGGTGTCGCATGTGCTCGAGGGTATCATGCTTCTACGCAAAGAACGCATACTGCTGCTTATGCCACGGGTGGTGGTGGTGCGCTAGCCTGGTGCTGGGTGTCGTGGTAATCGGTATTGGGTGATCAGCCATCTTCTTCCGCGAATAGGCGCTTTTTTGCCATAAATTTTCCCTTTATTGCTTGGCGCTTCTCAAGAATTGCGGCGGCCACTTCGGCATCGCCGGGGCGAGTGATTTTGAGGTTGGTCGATTCGCCCTCGACGATGTGTACCGGTTCCCTGAGAGCTTCGATCAATCCTGCATCGTCCGTGACGTTACGGGCCTGCTCGGCCTGTTCGTAGCCCCGGCGGAGCAGTTCAACCGCGAAAATCTGTGGTGTCTGGACCTCAACCAGGTTATTGCGATCGATTGTTTCCAGTACCCGTTGGCTGGCCGAAGCCGTCCGGTCTGCATCGCCCAGGATCACATCCAATGGATCCTCCTCTAAGGTGTTGTTGGGTTCGGGTTCCACTCGCTTTAACGTGGCATTAATTGGTATTGCCGGGATTACCGCAGGGAATCGCATCGCGGCGTCAAAGACACGTTTCACGAGCACTTCACTGGCTAGGGGGCGAGCCGCATCGTGTATTGCTACATGCGTGCACTTGTCAGATACCACGGCTAGGGCGTTACGCACGGTCTGCCAACGCTTCGTTCTGCCACCAGATATCAGGGTGATGCCAAAAAAGGCGAGTTTGGCTTGCCAGCGAAACTTGAATTCGTCAATCTTGCTGGGATTAACGGCCAGGATGATCTGTTCAACATCCTTTTGATTTGCAAATACGTCAATCGTTCTGAGAAAGATCGGCTTGCCGGCAAGATCGAATTCGATCTTGCCGGATGGGCCGAACCGGGTACCTGTTCCGGCAGCGGGGATGATTACGGTGATATTCATGTTTTGCATCAGATTTTATCAGCCGCCGGGGTGATGAATCAATTGGAGTTGGCCGAGCGTGTGGTTCGCAGATCAGCCGGATGGAAGCATGCCCCTGCAGCAGGGAGGAGAAAAATATCCGGTCAGTCTTGTCTCAGGAACTGGTCAACCGGCGCTTCCGGATCGATATCTCGAGCTCGTTGTGCGGCTGCCTTGGCATCAGATATCCGATCGAGGCGGTGGTACATCGCCGCCAGGCGCAGATGGTGTTGGGCACGATTGGGTTCGAGAAGTGCGATTGATTCTAGGTGATGCAGGGCGCGTGGCAGATTGCCGATCCACAGCCAAATGCGTGCTGATTCTTCTCGGTATGTTGCGTTGTATGGTTCGCGTTGCAGGGCCCGCTCGATTGCATCGGCGGCACGATTCTTCGGCCCGTATCTGGCGAAGATCCTTGACAGTTGATAGGCCCAGTCGCCGCTGGTCTGTTCCTGCTGGTCAAGCTGTTCAAGTGATGGAATCACTTCCGGACCAATGTCACCACTGGCATCCAACTCCAATTGCACCAGCGCCATATGGGGCCAGATGTCCACTGGGCAGGCATTGGCATATTGCAGCACTGCCTGTCGGGCCGCCACAGAATCTCCGGATATCAGGGCTGCTTGGGCCAGCGTGCGCAACTGGGCGCGATGTGGCTGTTGCGCTTCGGCCAATCCCCACTGTTCGACCTGCTGCATGGCCCACCGTCGAAAACTTGCCATGAAGCACGGCGGATCCAGTCCGGTGATGTCTGCAAGCACGTCGGCATCCGACATGCCTTCACGGTAACGTGCGAGCATTTCTATCACCGCGTTGTGGCCGTACTTGAAGGCAATGAACTCAAGCATCCAGTCTGCCTGCGCGTAGGCTAGTGGTCGCTGTGTTGAATCTGCGGGACGAACAAAGCCCCAGTTGATCTGCTCGTAGTCGAACAGCTTGTCCTCGGTAAGCGCCCAGGCCAGAAGTTCACAGGTTTCGAATGTTCGCCCAGTCAGTTCTTGAGAAACAGCACATGCCTCGGTGAACCAATGAGGCAGGCGACTTTGGGTCTGATCCAGCGTTACTGTGTGAACGAACTCGTGGCGGATGACATTGGCCCAGTCGAAGTTGCCTCGCTGTTTTGCGCCTTCACGTGGCGGTGTCAGCCCAATGGCTGGTCCCGTGGCTGCAGCGATCGTCCAGATCTCCGGTGTCCCGGTGATGCGGACGCCGAAGTATTTCTCATCGGGCAAGATGTCAATTTGTGTCTTGAATGGCAGTTCGTGCTCGAAGATGGAGGTAATATCTTTGTAGATCTGTTCGAGTACCGGTGGCATGTCGCGAGCAAGCACTTCATCGATACCTCCCGGATGGCGAATGATGAAGTGTTCTGTTTCAATGACCGAGTAGCTGAGCAGGTCTTCCACCATGCGGAGGCTGTTGGCTGCCCGGCGGTGGAACGGGTCGAGGTGTGCAGCCTTCGCCAACTCGGGGCGTGCGGCTTCGAGTTGACCTGCCTGCACCAGGAGCAAGCCGAGATCAATTCGGGGTGGTGCGGCGTTGGGCTGACGTTCGATCGCCTCTCGCAGCATGCGTTCGGCCGACGGGTATTGTCGGGCTATGGATAGGTATAGACCGGCTGTGTGATATGCGAGCGGGGAGCCAGGAGCGATCTTGTCTGACTGCTGTAAAGCTGCCCGGGTTGCGGCGTCGTCGAACTGCAACGCTACGATTGCTGCCCAAAGTGCCAACAGCTCACGGTGAGTTGGGAAGCGTTCCATCGCTCGCACCGCGATCGTGTGTGCTGCGTCAATATCTCGCTGGGTCAGATATGACCGAATGTCTACGAGGTCGGCCAGGAGATGGTCAGGATGGATTGCACGTAGCTTTTCAGCTACCTGGGCTGCCTGGTCAAAGTCAAATCCTTCGCTGGCCAGGATGCCCAGTCGATACCAGGCCTCCGAGCAATTTGGATTCAGCGAGAGTGCCTCGAGTAAAGCGACGAGGGCTTCCTTTCGGTTATTCTTTTCGAGCAGAAAATCAGCTTCCGCGATCCGGGCCGGCCAGTACAACGGGTCCAGGTCGTCGCGCACCGTGCTCAGTAGCTCCATCGCAGTATGCCAGTCTTGAGCTGGGCGGCCTTCGAGTCGGGCGAGCATGATCAGGGCCCGAGCCGCAGCGCACAGGTCCTGGGCGGTGTCAATCGTTTCTTCTTGCAATCTCGCTCGTACGGGTATCAGTTTCGCAGCGGCCTTGGCTAGTTCACCTTGCTGCTCGTGGGCCCGGGCCAACAAGAGTGATGCGGGGATCGAGTCCCAATCGTGCAGCAACTCGAGGACCCGTTCCGGATGTCCGGCAAGAATCGCTGCCTCTGCGCGCAAGAGTGGATCAATCCCGATGTTATTGAACAACGCGTGATTGATGTCATATTGCCACAGTGCCAGCTGCGCCCGACGGTCATCTGACAGCGAGTCGAGTCCTTCCCACTGGCCATGGAAGAGGCGTAGCCGCTGGCGCTCGTCGGGGAGGATCACCGGATCGTTAAGTAGACGCGTGACCAACGGAGACAGTGAGACCGCTTGGGTATCGCCTTCGACCGCTCCGGTGGCAAAATCGGGGCGAGCACTCGACAGGATCCCGGCGGAAAGAATCAGGATACAAAGACGCATGACCAACCCTTAACATACACTAGCCGGTGTGTCGAACCAAGCGAACATCGATTTTCCAATTCTGAGCAGGCTGGATTTCTTTAATCACGCCGGTGTTGCGCCGATCAGTGCTGCAGGGGGTAAAGCGCTTCGTGACTATGCGGATCAGGCCGAACGACAGGCGTATGTCGATAGTGGTTGGTACCAGCATATCGACGAGGTCCGGCGGCTTGCTGCCGAATTGATTCGCGCTCCCAATGGGCGCGAGATCGCATTTGTGCCCAATACCACCAGTGGGCTGGCAATGGTAGCGAATGGGTTGGAATTCCATTCCGGCGATCAGATTGTCATCACATCGGTGGAGTATCCCGCCAATCGGTATCCATGGGAGGATTTGGTCAAACGTTTTGGCGTGGAATTGGTCGAGGTGGCTCCTCGTGGTGATGGGCGCATAGACGTTGAGGATGTGATCGAGGCGATGACGGATCACACTCGGGTCGTGTCTGTGTCCCATGTACAGTACGGATCCGGATTTCGTATCGAACTGCGACCGTTGGCAGATATGGTGCATCGGGTTGGTGGTTAT
>CAUZOD010000186.1:0-6209 GCA_963581115.1 Phycisphaerae bacterium
GGCATGCTGAGGACCATGGCCACGATGATGGATCCGGAAACCAGGGCAGGAAGCATCCACCCAATAGTACTGATCACAGGATTGATCGCGATCCGAACCGGATACTTCAACAGCAGTTTCCACGGGCCGACACCCTTGGCCTGGGCGGTCACGACGTACGGCTTGTCCAGTTCATCGAGCAGGTTGGCACGCACGGTTCGGATCAGCGCCGCCGTGCTGCTGGCCGCCAGTACGAGAACGGGAATCCAGACGTGGCGAAAGAAATCGGCCACCTTGGCCCATGACCAGGGGGCAACGAGGTATTCTTCGGAAAATAGGCCGCCAATGCTCACATCGAAGTGCACGTAGGCCAGATACATCAGAATCAGTGCCACCAGAAATGGAGGCGCCGACATCCCGATGAAACCCAATAACGTAAATACGTAATCGAACAGCTTGTATTGATTTGTTGCCGAATAGATCCCGATGGGGATTGCGATCAGCCAGGTGAGCGCCATACTCAGAAATGTGATGCTCGTGGTCAGACCCAATCGCTCCCAGATCAGACCCCCCACGGGCCGCTTCAGGGCGAAAGAGTGACCGAAATCGCCTTGAAGCACACCCCAAATCCACTTGCGGTACTGCACGAAAAACGGTTGATCCAAACCATAACGTTTTCGATAGGCTTCGGCACGATCCATCTGGATCGGTTCGCCCATCTCCTCCATCTGGGCAACCCAGACAGTCAGATAGTCCCCGGGTGGCAATTGGATGAGAGCAAAGGAAATCAGTGAGATCAGCAGCAGCGTCGGGATCATGATCAAGAGTCGACGCAGGATGAAGCCAATCATGGCATTTGCTCAGAGTGTGTAAATGCAAACCCGTGGGGCCGTACAGCGGCCCTAGGGTATCCCAATAAAGCACGGCCGGGGAGTCATGATTCAGGTTGCAAAAGTCGGTCCTGGTGTTTCAGTTGTTCTTTGGCTCATGCCCAAAACCTGATCTGGAATACTCAGAGGTTTGCCACTCGCTGTTCGGAAGGCTGAACTGGGCAGGATCCACGGCGATATCGATACATCCATGCCATCAGCATTTCGGGACCACTACGACTGGTAAAACCACTCCAGATCGGCAATTGCAAGTCTCAGGGGCATGTGGCTGCGGCCCAGTTGGCCCGGCGGATCGGGGTTATCCATCGGCGATGCCATGTATGTGATCAGAACCTTGCCGTCACTTGTGAAATGGCAGGACGGATTCGTGAACTCGACGGTAGGATCGGTTTCGAGGTCCTTGCGATTCTCCCAGGTCTGTCCATCATCCTTGGACAGTGCAACCGTCAGAGGTGTCCGCTTCCCGAAGTGATCGAACTGTGGATCATATTCACTGTTGTTCCAGATCAGGATCAGATCACCATTGCGCGGGACCCTAACCAGGCAACGCATCGACTCCGGACCCCGCAAACAAGTCGTCTGTGGCTTGGACCAGGTGTCACCTCCATCAGCTGATTCGGACTGAAAGATGGCTCCCAACTGTGTGCGCATGACCATGAGCAGGCGGCCATCACGCAACTCGGCAATGTGCGGCTCCATTGCTCCGCGCAAAGGCAGGTCCACCCAGCCGGCCGACTGCGTCCACGAATGGCCCGCGTCATCGCTGTAGTAACAGCCCGCCAACTGACGGTCTTCAGGCCCACACCAGGTTCCCAACTGCTTCTGGCTGGGAATGATTACCCGACCGGTTGACAGCTGAGATAAGGGCCGGCCCCGGCAATCGAGCGTGATCGGCTCGGAGAATGTTTCGCACTCGTCCGTGCTACGGCATAACAGCGTCGACAGCTTCATCGGTTCAGCGGGCTTGAGTTCATGCTGTCTGACATAGTGAAACAAGATCTCGCCGCTCTGGAGCCGCAAAAAGCAGGGGTAGTGGATGTTGACATCGCCTGGAGCGTTCTCCACGAGAATCTTGCGATCGGCCCATGTCGTTCCCCCATCGCAGGAGACCATGCTGCCAATGTTACAGAGGGAATGATCGTGGCCGATCTCGTCGCCACCGACATGCTCCATCCACGCAAGCATCAGCCGTCCACCGGTCAACTCGACAATAGTGGCCGAGTCATGCCGCGGGAATTGTGGACTGGCGTCGAGGATGGTACGGATCTGGATAGAAGCCAATGGGATGCTCCGGCACAGGGTGTGTGGTTGATCAGATGCGATGCCGGGTTAGGGACTTGAATATTGTTCGATAGAACCCCATGCCCAGTACCTGTTTAGTCCTCGTCGTCCAGGTAGAACTGCTCAATGCCAATATATCCCGGCGACATCACCTGAAAGCTATGAATTACCTGATCCGGCATGTTTCGAAACCGGTTTGAAACGATCGCGAGTTTCATCGTTCGGGCAATATCGATCGTATAGCACTGCTCAGCCCATTGCGCAAGAATCCGACGACCAAGATCCATCTTACGCCCTGGATCCCCTACCGTCTCGATTAACTCGGTGTACCAGTCCAGCATCTGCTGATATTCCGGAGATGGCGCAATACCTGACTTGCCTCTGGTAGCAAAATATCGCCCGTACAGGGGGGCAAATGCTGATGCCGAGTGCACAGGCAGATGGTGCAGGGGCTGAACAGCCCAGTGCATTCCCTTGCGGTTGTTGCACCAGAAATTCGTGTTTCCATTGCGGGACTGGAGGATACTGACGTCACGGGCGGCTGTCTTAACCACAAAATCCAGTCCAACCGTCTTCCAGTAATCCACAACCAACTGCCACAGTTCCAGCATGGCACCTTCCGGTGACGGGTATACATCCACAATCTGGCGAAATCGTCCACCGTCGGGCATTCGCCGCATGCCCCCATCGTGCCGCCGAAGCTCAATCTCATCGAGCAGTCGCTCTGCCTTTTGTGGGTCGTGATCAGCCCATTTCTTGTCCATCCACGGCTCGTGATAAGGGTCATAATGGCTGGCCACACCACGCACCGGCTCAGCCAGACCGGAAAACATGAATTCGATCAGCTCAGGACGATCGATCGCAATCGACAACGCGATCCGGAACCGCTTGTCGCGCAGGATCGGGCGCATGTGCAGATCCTTGCTATTGGCATTGACGAACATGCAGTATGTCATGGGACTTGGATCCACCAACACGCGGTACCCGCCCTTCTGGCGGTTTTCCATGAACAACGTGTAGTTCGTCGGGTCGATGTAAGGCACCTGCATATCGACAGCGCCCGTCATCGCCTTGAGATTGACGATCTTGTCGTTCTGAACAAAGGTGTGAGCGATAGTATCGATGTAGGGAAGCTGATTGCCCTCCGGGTCAACCTTCCAATAGTAAGGGTTGCGCTCTGCCACCACCCGTGGTGCCGGTGGCGGATGCTTGAGCTTGAATGCGCGGATCGTTGGCATCTCGGGGTTCTTGTTGTAATTGCGCATTTCCATGAAATAGTCCCCCCAGACGCTGTAACCCGCCGCTTCAGCCCGCTTCTGGAGTTCATCCCGATCGGTATACCGCGCGTGAAACTGCATCAGGTAATGCTTGGGCAAGAAAAAGTAATGCCCGCGGAATGCGAGTATCTCCAGCAACAGTCCGTGCGGCCGCTCGCAGTGCAGATCCACGGTGTACTTATCCGGAGCACTCAACGAAATCGTGTTCCCACCGCGATTCAGGAAGATGGGCATAAAAGGATAGACCTCTCGATCCAGAGCCATGTTCTCGTACCAGAACACGAAATCATCCGAGGTGAACGGATGGCCGTCCGACCAGCGGATGCCTTGGCGCAGGTGAAATCGATAGGTGCGCCCACCGTCGAGAACATCCCATCTCTTGGCCAGCCCCGGCACAACCTTCCGCCCCGATCGATCCCATCGCACCAATGGCTCGTAGCCCATAGCACCATGCATCTGCATGGCGTCCCAGTGCACGGTCAACATGCGCCAGGTGCCCCCGTATTTCCCGATCGAATCCACCGGATCGACCACCACCGGCTCCGGTGGCAGCCGCTCATGCACCGGAGGCAGTTCCCCCGCCTGAACCTGAGCCGCGAGCATGGGCGCTTCGTTGTAGGGCTGGCCTCTGGCCGTGGCCGCCAGAATGCAAATAATTATCCAGGTCCACATCCAGCATCTCATGGGCTTCTTAGTTTATCTAAGACCGAAAAACTTGCCATAAGGTTCAAATCACTCTAGGCTTAAATATAAGAAGTATTTTACTCAGACAAGGAGGGGGAACCACACAATAGATGTTTGTATTTGTGGCCATAACACGCGGATGGCGAGCCTCCAGTTGGCACTGGTGCTGTTCGGTCAAAACGAGCTTGCTGGCGATACAAGTGGTGGCTCTCATGGGCACTGTAGCTATGGTCACACGTACTGCCACCGCTAACTTTGTCAATGTCACCGCCCAAGCCCTCGGACCGAATGCGATCCCAGGCAAGGTAGCCCTGGGTGATTTCAACAACGACGGCCTGGTGGATATCTATAGCGCAGGTCGGCTCTGGCGAAACACTGGCACCGGTTTTATGAACGATCCGGCCGGCTCACCACTCAATAATGACGGAATCTTTGGTGACTATGACAAGGACGGATTCCTCGATTTTTTCTCCTACGAGTCGGGCAAATTATGGCGCAACAATGCTGGCAGCAGTTTCACCTACCAGGGCCAGTTGTACCCCGCCCGGAGTGATGCGGTGGCCATACCCCCGAATTCGCGCGGTGCTACCTGGGGCGATCTCAACGGTGACACCTACCCCGATCTATATGTCGGCGGAGGGGAATGGTGGCCCACCGCCTACTACAACGATCGGACCTTCATGAACAATCAGGACGGAACGTTCACTGAGACACTGATCACCGCAGGCCAGCCAAGGCCCGCCCGCGGTATCACCGCCGCGGACTGGGACCAGGACGGTGATCTGGACGTCTACGTGTCCAACTACCGCCTGGAACCAAACCAGTTGTGGCGCAATGACGGCAACGGCAACCTAAGCGATGTCGCCGGTTCACACAACGCGACCGCGAGCACCGGCCATTCCATCGGCTCGGTCTTCGGCGACTTCAACAACGACGGGCTGTTGGATATCTTCGCCGGTAACTTCGCACATCCCGGCCAGCCCCAATCGCGGTTTCTTCTAAATAATGGGCCCACCTCGGACTACACCTTCACCGACACCGGCACGAAAGGTGTGACTTGGGTCGAGTCGTACTCGTCGCCAACTGCGGGGGACATCGACAATGACGGTGACCTCGACCTCTACTTTGCGGCGATTTACCCTGGCGATCGGTCCAAGCTTTGGAGGAACCAACTGATCGAAACCGGGAACCTGCAGTTCACCGAACTAACCGCCAGTTGGAACCTGGGGACCATCGTGACCTACCAAGCCGCCTTCGGTGACTACAACGATGACGGCATGCTGGATCTGGTGACCGGAGGCAAGCTCTTCCGCAATGATGGAGTTGATGGCAGTAATGGCAATCAGTCATATGCCAACAACCATTGGCTGAAAGTCAAGCTCGACGGCAATGGATTGTTCGACGCATCGGCCATCGGCGCTCAGGTGCGCATTCCATTGAGCAACGGAATGACCTTGACCCGCCAGGTTGAGGGCTCCGTGGGTGAGAGCAATCAAAACGACATCTCCACACTGCACTTCGGCCTGGGCATGCAAGCCCACTCGGTGGCGGTGCAGGTCCGCTGGCCCAATGGGGCCGAACAATGGATGGTCACCTCCGGGGTCGACCATACGGTCACCATCAGCCCCGGCGGCAGCGGGGACCTGTTCAGTGGCAACTGGATCACCAAGGGTAGCGGCACCTGGGGCGAAGGCGCCAACTGGTCGCGGAACTTCTCGCCCAACGGCGCCGGCGCCACCGCAACCCTGGGCGATGTCATCACCGCGCCCAGCACGATCGAAGCCCACAGATCCTTGACCATCGGTGAGTTGGTGTTTGACTCACCCTTTGGCTACCGCATCAAAGACACCACAGGGATGAATCAGTTGACGCTCGAGGCCGACAACGCGGTCGCCTCGGTTCAGGTGCTGCGAGGTGACCATCACCTCGACATCGCAACAATCACCGTTGTCCGCGGACTCAACGTCGCTGTGACCAGCGGTTCGATCTCCTTCAACACCGTCACCGCGCTGAATTTGGATGGCCAGGTATTGAACAAGACAGGCGCAGGCGCCTTGCACCTGGGCAGCATCGCCGGTGGCGGCACCGTGACCATGGC
>CAUZOD010000187.1:0-6204 GCA_963581115.1 Phycisphaerae bacterium
TGGAAGCAGGTCGCTTGCCCCTGGTCTGAGCGGTTTTCCCAGGCGTCCTCTCCGTTCAGCCTCCTTCTGCTGAGCACGTTGTTGAACACGAAGTGCAGGGTCAACACCACCTGCGGCAGAAGCCGGTGTTGCCAGCGGGTCAACCATTACCCCACCACCAGGAACACTAGTGGCTCCAGGGTAGGCAGCGGCAGGAGTTCCAGTAGGGGCGATAGGGGCGCCACCACGCACCGCGCGTCTTCGATCCTCCAGTACCGCCGCCCGTTTCGCCCTTTTTGCGGTCGGACCCGGAGCCTCATACTTAATTTCTCGGTCAATTTCTGCGTCGTCTTCTTCGTCAGCCCTGGCATAATCCGCAGGGGTCCAGGTAGCCATGTCGGAAGGGAGTGGTGGCTTGTTTGGACCTATGGGACCGGGCTGCGAATAGTATGAACCCTTTGACGCCGCCATAATCTCTCGTTCTTGTTCTTTGGTACGAGAGGGTCTGACTATGGGCTTGCCGTATTTCGACTTGCCATTGCGTTTGCGTTTGGCACCACCTAGAGCTAGGGCTTCGGGGCCAACGGCAAAAATACCACCACCGGTGGCTGCTTCGTCAGGAACGACAGGGGCGACATCAGCAGGTTTGATTGGACCCAGCTTCGGGTGATCCAACAGCGGCGGAAGCACGCTCCCCCCGATCGCACCACCACCAGCTCGCCGCCCGAGCGCACCTCGCCTGGCCGCTATTTCCCGCATTCGATTCGCATGCTGTTGCTGTTGTAACCTGGCATCTATTGCATACTTGCGATTAGTGCTGCGACGTTTCCCCTGCCCGGCCGCGTATGCGCCAACCATGCCAGCGGGTACTTGGTACTGAAATCTAATGCCCATGAGTCGCGCTCCTTTGATTTAGTCGTTCGAGACCCAAGGCTGTCCAGATGTCATCGCTATCTGTCAGAACCAGCGTGTGCGGGTACGTTTCCGTGAAGTGATACGCATGGCTCCAGAGCGGTATGATCGCGGAATACTCATACGCTATGTCCCAGTCATGGTTGCTGTCGTGAAGAACAATCACATCAGCCTGGCCGTGCAAGTTGAGCGCGTGCTGCCCTCGTGATGATTCCACCGCACAATCGATAAAGGCTAGGTCCCAATGTCTCTGCTGAACGTCATCTGGCAGCGCATCGCCATCGAATAGCCGGACCTCAACATCGAAAAGACTGGATACGCGTTTTCTCCACTGTCCGTCGGATTCCAAGATGACGTGTTCGCCCATCTCCTTCGCTGCACAAAAGGAGCGAAAGAGAGGGGTGCTGTAAAATCCGCAGCCTACCTCCAGGACTGACCGGATCGAATGTCCGAGTCGCCCAAGAACAACGGACAGTGCCGGTAGGTGTGACGCATATGGATCATACTGTTGCTGTGGCACGCTCCGCTCCCTGGTTGTAGAGCATCCCCATCGCCCGCCGGAAGAAGTGCCCGAGAAGCATGGGTGAGTGCAGGATCTGTTCGCGAGGCATCTCCCTTAGAGACTCTGGAAATATGTTGTGCGACAGCATGGCCGTGAACAGGTTCTGCGGAAACTCTTCTTTGAATACATCGTCCGTGTCCTTCTTCAACAGCAGGCCGCGACTCCGGTGAGGTTTGACGGGGTAGAACAACCGATAGTCGAGCTTCAGAAATCCCTGGTATCCGTGACTCTTTAGGACGTGGTTCATATTATCCCCCATCAGAGCCCGCCATGACACTAAGTCCTTTGACCTGACCATGCCAGTGGCGCGATCGTACATGTCAGACATGTGCTCCGAGCCGAGAGGTGCTCCGATGAATCCGCCTCCAATGCGCCCCTGTGGCTCGAAGTACGTCATGGAATTGCAGCAATCCAACGCGTCCAGAAGGCAGTCCAAAGGACGCATCACAATGCAGTCGGCGTCAATCCAGATGCCACCGAAATGCTTCAGCAGGTAGAGACGAATCCAATCCGCCTGCTGTGCGATCTTCAAGTGGCTGAAGTCAACGTCCCTGTCTTCCGTCTGCAGCTCACGAAAGTCCTCCATGCTCAGAATGCGGGCGCCGGGGACGTGCCGCATCAGAGTCTCCTGGCACAACTCAACGTAAGGCGGCTTTGGTCCTGTCCACAACGACCAGATTACTGGCTCTGGCGATGTGGTGTCTCGTGTCGGCGATGACGTAACACGAATCGGGTTCACCTTCTCGAATCGCGATGGCTCAGGAAACCTCTTCTCTAGAATCTGTTGCATGGAGTTATTCGGCGCCGCTGCATAGCTGTAATTCAAGAACAGCTTGTCAGGGCCGTGCAGATCGTTCACCATCGGTTCGCCATTGATGGAAGCAACCTGGCCGTTCATCCGACTGCGATGGATATCAACGGAATTGAAGTACAAGGTGTTGATGCACATCCCAGGCGGCGTTTGATAGTCCACCCCTTCCATTACCTGGATGAACGACGCGGAATCTATGGGGGCCGGGCAATGGCAGTCGTAGAACCACGCTGGCCTGCCTTGAGACTTCAGGTAGTCGCACGTACGCTGATATCGCCCCCACCACATACCGGCCTTGTCGAGACCATCTGCATCGCCCTTGTGCCACACATCGTTGCCATCCCATTCTTGGAGTAAGCATTGATCGTCACTCAGCCGAATGAATGTGTCCGACACGCCCGGCGTCTTGCACGCCAGTAAGACCTTGTCGATCAGGTTCGCATCTTTGTTGCGCGTGTGCTCATCCTTGGCGTAAATATGTTCCACGCCTGTCAGCCACTCAGGAAGGTGCTCGGTTACGATGAACACTTTCCCCAGCCGAGGAAAGTTCTTCTCTAGACTCCGCAGAGAATATCGCAGCTCATTGTTGTCCCACTTGCTGCCGAGAACCTTTCTGCCGTGGTTTCCTGATGCCAGCGGGTACACGACGTCCAGAAGAGTTCCCCACTTCCCGCGAGGGCAATTCTCAGTTGCCATCCGGGGCTTATTGAACCGAGCCATTCCTTTCTTCCGGCATAAACACCCGCAGACGCCGCACTGTTTCGTTTTCGCGTTGTAAGCATCACACGACTCGCAGATCTCTACGATCCTCTGGACTTCCTTCTCGCTACGCTCAGGCTTGCCAGCGTCCTCCCATGTTTTGACGGCCCTTCTCCAGTTGAAGACGCGGCGTTTGACACGTTGCAGCACAGAGCCATATTCATTCATTACCCTGCGTTTACCAGCGTCGTCTCCCGCAATGTGAAACTGGGCGACAGCAAGTGAAACCGTGACAGAGTTCTCCCCAGCTGGAGTAGTTAGAGACAAACACTTCTTGCAAGCCCTGTCTGTACGGGTTGTCACCTGAGCGCCTGCAATACGCTCTGCAACAAGACATCGCTCTCCAATGGCATATTCACAGATCATAGGGTTGACACACACGCAAAAGTCTGGGTTTGTCCGTGTTCTGTTCCGGGGTCCATTGGCGGGCTGACTTGTGAACACGCACAGTTCTCAAGAATTGAGCAGGTGTCAGTGTTCAGCTCCCAGTACCCCGCCCCCGGTACAGGCAGACCCGTCTGAGGGTCATCTGGATCTATCCATATCCATGAACAGTCGCCGAATACACATGGCTCCACGGGTCCCGATGACGACGATCCAGATCCCACGCTCGCAGATAGTTCCCGCTCGACGCAGCAATCTGGGGCTCCAAACGTGACTGCCGCCCACTGGCACGTGCGAGGAGGCATAGTTGCACCTGGAAACATGACCCGCTGGACCAGTACGTTGTAACCTGCGGGAATAAACTGGAGGGGGCTTATGCCAGCCGCCAATGCGCTGTTCGGCACTGTCCCGTAAGAATCTGATACCACCAAGGTCGTGTAATCACAGGCATCACACCACTCTCCGGCTGCATCTACTTCGGCAATTGATGCTGTAGCGACACCACAGGTAGCGAGGTCTGTCAGCAAGTAAGCCCATATGAACACCGGGCCACTGTCAATTAGCTGCCAGTTGACCCACTTGTTGTTGTGATCGATCATCGGATTGATGACGTCAATAATATCCTGTGTTTGCCCGAGGCACGATGACACAGGTCTGCCAGGGTTCTGGCCAACGCGCCAATCAAAATTAACGCCTGATGGACTCGGTGGCGTGAAGTTGTCCGCTACCTTGTCCGATCCTTGCTGTGTCGGAAGAAGGCACGGATACACCGACCATTTATGGTAGTAGCACTTCACCCGGTTTCCCCAGGGCTTGGCTACCGCGATTCCAGGCTTGGTGCTGTCCCCTGCTGCGTAGTCGACGAACTTCTGCATGCGAGTATCGAACCCGCGACACATCACATAATCGGTGTATTTATCCTCCTCTGCAATCTGCAACATCGCGCAGTAGGGATAGATCCCCTGTGGATCAAGGTCTTCATGCCGGCTCGCCATCGGGTCGAATGGCGTCGAAGGGGCAAACCCTCCGCGAACCGGCTTTCTAGGAAACTTCTTACCCACGATCACTCCCCATATTTAACGTGCATCGTAAAGCATTTTCACGGATCCAATGACCGGGAACATCGCGCCTAAATCGCTCGAGCCGTCATCCCCCGCGACTGTGATTCGTACGTCGAGCAGGTCACCAGCAACCAGATTGGTAGGCGTAATCGTGAAGTCGATATCCGCAAGGGTCAGGCTGTTGATGTCCAGTGCAGCGCCGGCGTAGAGGTCAGTAGGCGACCCAACGAGCCCCACCTTTTCGTCTGTTTCGTAGCACTCTACGTCCAGCGTGCAACTGACATTTGCAACCGTCGTCAGCATCCCTGCGTGAAATCTAAGAGTGACCGTGTTACCGTCTGCGTAGTCCCATGGCAATGGAATCTGCACCCTGGCCCTGGCCGTGGTGGTTGTGGCGCCGAAGTCCAGTCCTTGGATCGACGGCGAGGCCGTTCCGAATGTTCCACCCACCAACGCTAGGTCGTCGGTAGCGGCCGTACCTGGCAAGTTCGTTTGGAGCGCATCATGCACACGCCACCAGGTCCATGGGATAACGAACGGAGACAATTCGGATATCGCCAAAAGGCTGGACCTTGCCTGAACTGGCGAAATAGAGCCACTTAGTCGCACGTCTCCCGACACTACTACGTCGCCCGGAAAGGCCGTTGGATTAGCCATGATTGATCTCCTTGAAGTGATTAAAAGTTAACTAGGGCTGTATCCAGCTGCCGCCGCCCGCTTCTCCGAGAGCGGCCATCACGGTCGTCATCTTGTCCCACTCGGGCGCAATGTCTTCTCTTCGCTCGGCGAACGCATACAGGCCAACGAGCAAGTTATTTCGGGTCTCCAACTGGTAGGCCATCAGTTTCATGTTGTCCTCATGGATTCTCTTGCGTCCTTCCAGCTGCGTGACTTTTACGTTCATCTGCGAGAGAGCTGACTGCAGCTTGAACTGCTTCAGACCGCTGAATTGCCCAAACAGTTGGTGATCATTCGCCAGCTTCTCACGATTAAGACGATCGTTTAGCAACTGAACTTGCTCGTCCCGGTCCCTGGTGTTGCGAGCCGTGATGTCCGTGTTAACCGCTGAATTGTAAAGCCCGGAGTCAATGAGCTGCTGCTGCTGGACCGACAGAGAGGCTGCAAATTGTTCAGTGATCCGAGCCAGCTCCGTTGATCCTAATCCGTCCAGTCGTCCTATAGCGGTCGCTTCGTGGTTGTTGTATTTCTGGTCGAAGGAATCACTGTTCGTTGTAAGCAGCTCATCGATATCATCGAGAGCGTTCAAGTCAGCGAGGTAAACCCCCAAACAAGCATTCTGCTGCGAGGTTTCAGCTTTGAAATGCGTTTGGCTGCTCGATACCATATCCCCCCAGTTGGAGATGATCTCTGCGTAGCGATCGTTGTTTGCAGTCCGCGCGTTGTTGGCTTCCGCCGTGTAGCTGTTCAACAGCGCCAATACAATAGTTTCCGGGTTCAGCTGGTCCGTCTCCATATTGTAGGCAAAGGTGGCTGGAATGGTCGTATTGTCTACTACGGTTTGCGTGATCCTCCAGCCATTCGCCACAAGCCAACCAACAGAGTGCTGCGGAATGCTCGTAATCGTCCGGTTTAGCCAGTGAATACCAAGCTTTATCGGATTCAGGACTTTAGGGACTTCATGCGCGTCTTCTAGCGTATTTAGTGACGGAACAACGGGTACTTGTGTTGGCATGATTACCTCCAAAGCCCTGATTGCATTTTGGTAAAGGCGACAG
>CAUZOD010000188.1:0-6127 GCA_963581115.1 Phycisphaerae bacterium
TCGTACCATCAAGATGGAGCCGGACAGTATCACCATCTATCAGATGGAGGTCCCCTTCAACACCACTTTATTCAAGCAGATGCAACGTAGCGGTCAGGTTGAAGCTCCGGTGGCTGATTGGCCTACGAAGCGACGTTGGGTGTCTGAAGCGTTTGCGCGGTTGGAGGAAATGGGTTACACGGTGGCCAGCGCTTACACGGCGGTACGGGATCCGGTCCACGCGAGGTTTATCTACCGAGATGACCTTTGGCGCGGCGCAGACATGCTGGGGATCGGGGTGTCATCATTTGGGCATATTGGAGGCGTCCACTACCAGAATGAGAAAGATTTTGATCCATATATTGAGCAAGTGGAATCTGGCGAGTTCCCGATCCATCGGGCTCTTGAGATCAATAGTGACCAGCGTCTGATTCGCGAGTTGGTACTCCAGTTCAAGATCGGTCACGTGGATGGCGCCTATTTCCGTGCCAAATTCGATGTGGCGATTGAGCAGCGTTTTACTGATGCGTTGTTGTCACTGCAGCAGGCGGGGCATCTATGCCGCCACGGCGATCGGTGGCAGCTCTCTCGAGAAGCGCTGTTGCAGGTCGATGATCTGCTGCCAGCCTTCTTTCAGCCTGAGCATCGGGCGGCGATTGCGTGATCACCCCACACAGCGTGTTGCGAGTGATTGGTCAGACGGTTGTTTTTATTTGGATATTCAATCCGGACGCTAAAATGGCAGTGTCAGAAAACCACCAGCTTATTCAGGATCTGATTGGGGTATTCTACGGTTGGGGCGGATCATCACCGCCGCCATACCGCACAATTGAATCGGCAAAGATTCCCGAGCCATATCATGCTCTGTTGGTGCACGATCGGGACATGACATCAACTCTGGAAAAATATTATGGAAGGAAGATTCAGCTTCAACCGGATTATACTTGCGAAAATGATGGCATGTTGATGCGCCGTGTTGCGCTTTTGACTCATAATCCTCATCGCATCGTTGAGGTAGGAGCGATCCGCATTGCCATGCGACGATTTGGCCCCGCCGCCGCGGACCTGATCCGGCACGCCCAGATGCCATTGGGGGCTGTGTTGCGAGAATGCGATGTCCGTTACGTGAGCAGTCCCTGTGCTTTCTTTCAGATCGCGTCGGACGAATTGTTAAGGCGTATGCTCAACCTGACTGCTTCACACCACCTGTATGGCCGACAGAACATCCTTTCGGATAGCGAGGGTCATTCTTTAGCTGAGGTGCTTGAGATCCTGTCACCGATGGAGAATGCGGATGGCTAAGGTCAACAGTGAATACGATGCCATCATCATTGGGGCCGGACCCGCTGGTAGCACGGCCGCGACTGTACTGGCTCGGCACGGTCGCAGCGTAGCCATTCTTGAGCGAAATCGTTTCCCGCGGTACCACGTTGGTGAGTCCCTGATGCCATATTGCTACTTTACGCTGAACCGCCTGGGTGTTATCGAGCAGTTGCGTTGCAAGGGATACCCCGAGAAGTACAGTGTCCAGTTCGTCGGCACTGACGGCACGGTTTCCAGCCCGTTTTACTTCTTTGAGCACATGGATCATCCTTGCACGACCACGTGGCAGGTCTGGCGCAGCGAGTTCGACCAGATGTTGCTTGAGGCCGCGGTCGAAGCTGGAGCCCGGGTGTACCACGGCACGTCCGCCAAGACGTTGATCGAGTCGAATGGTGGGGTGGTTGGGGTGTGTGTTGCCGATGATCAAGGCGCGACCGGCGAGTTTCGTGGAGCGGTTACGATCGATGCAAGCGGCCGTGATATGTTTACCGGGACCCGGATGAATTGGCGCCAGCGGGACCCGAAGCTGAGTAAGGTCTCAATCTGGACATACTACCGCGATGCGTTGCGTGACCCCGGACTTGATGCCGGGGCTACGACAGTTGCTTACCTGCCGGAAAAGGGCTGGTTCTGGTATATCCCGATGCGTGATAACCGTGTAAGCGTGGGTGTCGTGGCGGAGAAAGACTATCTTTACAGAAATGGCTCCCGTGATCCAGGTGAGATCCTGCGGAGTCAGATCGCCAATAATCATTGGATCGAACGGCATTTGGCACCTGCTGAACAGGTCGGCGAGTACTGGGTTACTGGTGACTATTCATATCGCTCGCGTTATTGCGGTACCAACGGGTTACTGCTGGTTGGTGACGCCTATGCATTCTTGGATCCGGTGTTCAGTTCCGGGGTATTCTTGGCCCTCAAGAGTGGTGAATTGGGTGCTGATGCGGTCCATGCAGCGCTTGAAAATGGCGATGTCACCGCTACCGCCTTCGAGGGCTACGCTGAAACAATGTGTGGTGGGATCGAAGCCATGCGCAAGCTTGTCTATGCCTTCTACGACCGCGGATTCAGTTTCGGCAAGGTCATCCGTGAGTACCCTGACCGTCGTGGTGATTTGACCGATTGCCTGATCGGAGATCTGTTTCGTGATTTTACTGGTTTGTTCGAGGCGGTAGGTTGTTTTGCGGAACTTCCTGAACCTTTGCCGTATGGCCGGCCAACGGCACGCATGGCTCATGATTAGGAGAGGCCACGATCAATTTTTTCTTGTTTTCAGAACTGCATCCATCCTCTAGCATCTATACCGAAACGCGACGATGAACATCCTGCTGCTGACACCGGGCACGGGAAACTTTCATTGTGGCAGCTGTCTGCGCGATCATGCAATGGTTAAGGCGCTGCGGACCGCTGGCCATGATGCCCGACTGGTGCCGATGTACTTGCCACAGGTATTCGATATTCCCGCTGCAGATACCACCTCAGGTGAAATCTTCTTTGGAGGGATTAACGTTTACCTGCAGCAGAAGATAGGGATGTTTCGGCAGACGCCTCGCTGGTTCGACCGCTGGTTCGACGCCCCGGTACTACTGCGGAGCATCGCAGGTCTGGCGGGGATGGCCAGTGCCCGCGCGATGGGCCAAATCACTGTTTCCATGCTCAAAGGTGAGCACGGGCGGCAAGCCAAGGAATTGGACCGGCTGATCGACTGGATCCAACAGACGCAAGAACCCGATGTGATCTGTTTGAATAATGCGCTACTGCTGGGCTTGGCCCGACGTCTGAAGGAACGGTTGGCCATTCCGGTGGTTTGTACGTTGCACGGCGAGGATGCGTTCATTGATACGCTTCCGGCGCCCTATTCAGAGCAGACATGGGATGAACTAGGCCGGCGCATGGTAGATGCCGATGCATTGATTGCGGTGAGCCACTACTACGCAAATGTGATGCGTGATCGGGTCGGGCTCGAACTGCGGTTTCCGGATGTTGTGTACAACGGCATCGCCGTCACTTGCTTTCAGCCAGCCCCGGCGCCGCCGGAGCATCCGACGATCGGCTATCTGGCCCGACTGCATCCGGACAAGGGGCTGGGTCAGCTGGCTGATGCATATATCAATCTGAAGTACCGTGATGCAACCAACAATGTCCGGCTCTGTGTGATTGGCGCGCAGACTCCGGCAGATCGGCGATTCGTGCAGAAGATTCGTACTCGTTTGGAGCGAGCTCATGTGGCGGGCGATGTGCGTTGGCACATCAACGTGAGCCACGGCGAGAAAGCGGCTCTTTTACATTCACTATCGGTCCTCAGCGTGCCGGCTACATACGGTGAGGCATTCGGGCTGTACCTATTGGAAGCGTGGGCGTGTGGGGTGCCGGTGGTGCAGCCACGCAGTGGTGCGTTTACCGAATTGCTGGAAATGACCTCGGCCGGTATCCTCTGCAAACCAGATGATACGGAGTCTCTGGCAGACGCATTATTCCAGGCGTTGACGAATCGCGAGGAGTCTGCCCAGATGGGGCGGCGAGGTCGCATCGCCGTTCTCGAACAATTTACGGACGAGCAAATGGCTGACCGTTTTTTAAGCGTGCTGAGGCGAGTCGTCGAAGGCGGAGGTCAATGCAATGGCCTTTGAATCTCGGATCGTTCGGCTCATTGAATTCGCCGACACGGATATGGCCGGTATCATGCATTTTACTGGCTACTACCGGTACATGGAAGCAGCCGAACATTCACTATTCCGATCGCAGGGCCTCAGCGTTCATGGCGAGCTCAATGGGCAGATGGTCGTCTGGCCCCGGGTACACGCATCATGCGATTTTCGAGCACCGTTGCGTTTCGAAGATGAAGTGGAGATCCACGTTCTCGTGCGTGAGAAAACAGCCAAGTCGATCACCTGCATCCATACCTTTCGGAAGATTCAGAGCCCCGAAAATATTGAAGTAGCCCGCGGCATCATGACGCTCGCGTGCGCAAAGTTGCACAATGGCCAGATGGAATCGATTCCTATTCCACCTCAGATCGATCGACTGATTGAGGTCGCTCCGGCCACGGCCCTTGATAACAGGTGAACCAGCATGACAACAACAGCTCAGACGGCCGGCCCGGCGCTGACCTGGTTGATATTTTCTCTGATGACCGTGGTGTTCTGGGGGATTTACGGTGTTTTTCTCCATTTGGGAGTGATGGCGTTCGAGCCACGTTCCGATCCCACGGCGCGTTACAAAGCATTTTTCGTCATTGGTATTGCGTATTTCATCACCGCCGTCTTGGCCCCGCTGCTTATCTTGGTGATTCGTGGCACGTCCTGGCAGTTCTTGGCCAACGGCAGAGGGATTGGCTGGTCTTTACTGGCCGGTATCGTCGGAGCGGCCGGAGCGTTTTGTGTGCTGCTAGCGTTTGGTGCCAAGGGCACACCGACGGTGGTGATGTCAATCATATTTGCCGGTGCACCAATTGTGAATGCGGCTGCCGTGTTAAGCATCCATCCGCCGGCGGGGGGCTGGTCGGGCTTCAGTTGGCAATTCGTTCTGGGTATCCTGCTTGCCGCCGCTGGCGGATGCTTGGTTACACTGTATCGACCGACGTGACGGTTTGTTCACGGACAAGATGTTCCCAATGACCGTATCTGATTATGAACAGGTCGAAGCTGGCCAGCTCGTACGGCTGAGAATATTGCTGGATGCGCTCATTCCAAACAATCAGTTCTACACACTGATCCTTCGTGCTGCCGGCGTGACACCACAGATTCAGAGCCTCGTTGAATTTCAACAGCGTATGCCATTGACCACGAAGCAGCAGATCATTGAGGATCACCTGGCTCATCCTCCATACGGCACGAATCTAACCTGCCGAATCAAGGATTACAGCCGCTATTCGCAGACCAGTGGTTCAACGGCCCAGCCGGTACGCTGGCTGGACACAGACGCGAGCTGGAAGTGGATGATAGATATTTGGCAGACCGTGTTCGATTCAGCTGGTGTCACGTCCGATGATCGAGTCATGTTTGCCTTCTCTTTCGGCCCCTTTATAGGATTCTGGCTGGCGTTCGAGGCCGCGGTGGCACGTGGGTGCCTGTGTCTTCCAGGGGGCGGTCTTTCCAGCGCGGCACGTTTACAGATAATGCGCGACAACCGGGTGACCGTGCTTTGCTGCACGCCGACCTATGCCTTGCACTTGGGTCAGCAGGCAGGGGCAGACGCTGCGGACGTGCGCCTGATCATTGTTGCCGGCGAACCTGGAGGTAGTATTGCCGCGGTGCGTCGTTGTATCGAAGCAAACTGGTCTAGGGCCCGAGTGTTTGACCACCACGGGATGACCGAGGTTGGTCCGGTCAGCCACGAGGATCCTGATCGTTCCGGAGTATTGCGCATTGTCACGGCGGCTTTTATTGCCGAGGTGATCGATCCAGTGACCGGTATGCCAATCGGTCCTGGTGGTATTGGCGAACTCGTACTGACCAACCTTGGCCGGATCGGTTCGCCGTTGTTGCGGTATCGCACTGGTGACATGGTCCGACGCACGGATGATCCAGAGGTAGTTCTGGACGGTGGTATCATCGGTCGTGTCGATGACATGCTCACCATTCGAGGCGTTAATGTTTTTCCCAGTGTCATTGACGAGATCGTACGCTCCTGTCCCGGAGTGATGGAATATCAGGTACATGTGTGTACTCGTGAGGCAATGAAACAAATGTTCCTGCTGGTCGAACTGAAAAATTCGAGCGTCGATCGAGGATTAGTCATACGTACGCTGGATACGGCATTTCGTTCAGTATTGGCCCTACGGATACCGGTGCGCGTGGTAGAGCCCGGTTCCTTACCCCGCTTC
>CAUZOD010000189.1:0-6090 GCA_963581115.1 Phycisphaerae bacterium
GGCCCTGCAAGTCGATGCAACAATCGTCATCGCCTTCGGCCAAAAGATTGGCGAACCGCTGATTGCAGCCATGGGCCAAATTGCGTTGAATCTACATGCATCACTGCTTCCGAAATACCGCGGCGCCGCACCCATCAACTGGGCTATGATCCACGGCGAAAAGACCTCTGGTGTTTCGGTAATCGCTCTGGCTGAACGTATGGATGCTGGCGACATTTACACTCAAGACACACTTGAGATCAATCCAGACCAGACCGCAGGCGAACTGCACGACCGCCTTGCCCAGATGGGGCCCGGAGCCATCATGAGAGTGCTGGCTAATCTGCAGCGGGGCACGCGGCAACCACAACCTCAGGACCACGTTGCTGCAACCCGAGCGCCTAAACTGACTAAATCTGATGGCACTGTATGCTTCAACCAGCCCGCCGAGGCTGTGCGCAATCGCATCCATGGCCTGACACCATGGCCTGGTTGTACCGTACGCTGGCACCGGACAGATCATGATGGTTCGGTACCACTACGGATTCATCGGGTAAAACTGGTCTCTCCCGCACGATGCGGCAAAGTGCCGCCAGGATTGGCCGAACCAGGCACAGTGTTGACTGATCTAGAAGTACTCACCGCCCAGGGGATTGTGCAATTGCAAGAACTCCAAGCTCCCGGCGGGAAGGTCATGGCAGCCTACGACTTTGCGCAGGGACATCCGGTAGGGCCGGGCGACCGACTCTCGCCAGCTTATGACTGACCCGCATGAGGCAACAGCCCAACAATGAAATCTTGCGCCTTCTGCACATCAGGCGCATTAAAAACGCCCGCGATACAATATTCCTCATGCAAAGGTTAGCCGGTACGGCCTAAGTCGTATGATGAACAGGGCGCCAGCTACAGGAGGTGTCAGATTAACCAATGCGAAGACATAAATTTCATACGGCCCATGAGACCTCTAGACTAGCGCTCCACCACCTCACCAATATGCCGTAGGCGTTGATATCGCTTGTTAACTAGATTGTCGATCTTGAATCGCTTGAGCTCCCGCAGTGTCTGAATAAGATATTTTTCCAGACGATCGGCAGCTGCACTGAGATTGCGGTGAGCACCTCCTAGCGGTTCTTCAATCATGTCGGTGATCGTGCCCAGCCGAAGATTATCGGATGCAGTGAGCTTCAAGGCGTTGGCGGCAGCTAAATTGTTAGCGGCACTGGCCTGTTTCCAGAGAATCCCCGAGCACCCTTCTGGACTGATCACCGAGTACCACGAGTACTGCATCATGGCCACACGATCAGCCACACCAAGACCCAGCGCTCCACCAGACGCACCTTCAGAGATGATGACAGATATGATTGGCGTCCTGAGTCGCGACATCTCGCGAAGGTTCTGGGCAATGGCTTCGGCCTGACCTCGCTGCTCGGCTTCGATACCGGGATATGCACCAGGAGTATCAATCAATACCACGACGGGAATCATGAATTTCTCTGCCAGCCGCATTTTCAAGAGGGCCTTGCGGTATCCCTCCGGATGGGCCATGCCAAAGTTGCAGGCTAAGCGACTCTTGGTATCAGTTCCCTTGCGGTGCGCAATCAGCATCACTTTGTGTTGGCCAATACGCCCAAAACCGGTCACAATGGCTTCGTCATCACCGAAGCAGCGATCGCCATGCAGTTCGGTGAAATCTTTAACAAAGGATTGGATGTAGTCTGAGGACTGCGGACGGCCCGGATGGCGAGCGCATTGAACCGTCTGCCATCCAGAAAGATTCTTGTAAATCTTCTTGAGCATGGCGGTGTGAGACTGACGCAGCTTCCGAATCTCAGACCCGAGATTCATGTCACTGGCCAGACCCACTGCAGAACGATCGGGGTCAGCCTGCTCCTCTAATTCGGCAATCTGTTTTTCAAGCAAGATCAAAGGGCGTTCGTAATCCAGTCCAAAGGCTCCAGAATAGGTGTCGGTGGCAGTCATCTGAATACACCTTACTATCGGAAAGCTGCTATCTTAGAGGATAAAACGAGCCAGAGCCAAGGCCTCAATCACCTTGGCCGACCAGAAATCTGGAAGTGGACGCGAAACAGATCACCATTGTAGGAACAGGGCTGTTGGGCGCCAGCCTCGGGCTGGCCCTGAAGGCCCGAGGCTTCGACGGCCGGATCATCGGTCTAGGTCGGCGTCTGGTGACTGTCGAGCGGGCAAAGGCCGCAGGTGCGGTGGATGTGGCAACGGATCAGCCTGACCGGTGCGTCCCACAAAGCGACTTGGTGGTTCTGGCCCTGCCGCTGAGTGGCTTTGCAACGGTATTCCGGCAAATTGCACCCCACGACCACGATCAACTGGTAATCAGCGATGTGGGTTCGACCAAGCTCGAACCTGTCACCACGGCACGCAAGTATCTGCCGCAACCCAACCGCTTCTGCGGTGCCCATCCGATGGCCGGGAAGGAATGCTCAGGACCAGAAGCTGCCGATGCAGAATTGTTTGTAGGTAAACCATGTATCATCACGCCCGAGACCGATACTGCTGATGAGGCAGTACAGATGGTAGAGTCGCTCTGGCGGACGGTGGGCATGAGCGTATTACGAATGCCGGCGCAAGAACACGATCGATGCACGGCGCTGACCAGTCATCTGCCGCACGCAGCCGCGGTGCTACTGGTTCAGGTCGCGGCACAACATGGTGGATGGGACGTCGCATCCACGGGCTTCACCAGCACCACGCGCTTGGCCAGTTCCAACCCACCCATGCGAACCGACATCATGCTTGCCAACCGTCGCCCGTTGATCGAGGCGATCGATGCATTCTCGCATAGTCTAACAGCCCTGCGCAAGGCATTGGACCATGCCGACGAAGCCGCCATTCGGAGGATACTGGAAACGAGCAAAACAGCCCGTGACAACTGGCTCAACGACCCCAACCGCTGACCATAGGGAATCCACACCAAGGTATGTACACACTCGGTTTCATCGGGGCAGGCAATATGGCTGAAGCCATCGCCAGCGCAGCGATCTGCACTGGAGTCCTCAACGCTGATCGTATGATCGCCGCGGACCCCAGTGCCTCGCGTCGAAATACGTTCTCGCAAATGGGTGTCACGGTGACTGCGTCTAATCAGGAATTAATCGCCCAAAGCGAACAACTGATTCTCGCAATTAAACCGCAGGTAATGCCCGAGGCAACTACTGACCTCGCCACGCGGATGCGCAATGATCAGATCGTGGTCTCGATCATGGCCGGGATCACCACACAGAAACTGCACGAAGCCATCCGTGCGGGAGCAGACCAGCCGACACGGCTAGTCCGTGCAATGCCGAATACTCCATTGATGATCGGCTGTGGCATGACCGGCATTGCCCTTGGCCCAGGCGCACAACAGGGCGATGACGATTTGGCAATGGAGCTTTTCGGGGCTGGCAACAGTATCGCTATCCGGGTTCCCGAATCTATACTGGACGCGATCACTGCAGTATCAGGATCGGGACCGGCATACTTGTTTTACCTAGCTGAAGCCATGCAACGCGGTGCCGCCGAACTTGGATTGGAACAACACGCTGAAATATTGGTCACCCAAACCTTGCTTGGTGCAGCCCAGTTGCTCAGCAAGTCCGGCAATGGGCCGGCCGACCTTCGCCGCAAAGTTACCAGTCCCGGTGGCACCACTGAAGCCGCCATCAATCACATGGAAGGGAACAAAACCATCGACGTAATCGTCAACGCGATCAAAGCCGCCGAAGCGCGTAGTCGCAAACTGGGTGCCAATTAGCCGTTCATACCACCCCTATCATCTCTTCCTCACTCCAAGTGCCATCGCCAGACCGTCCCAGAACCTCAGCGGAAAAGGCAAGGAAGATCCATTGTAGGAAAATCTGAGATCGCAGCACCGCTATTACGTTCGCCTCATTCGCCGCTATCCTGTACCCCATGGCCTATCGCACGCTGCGTGACTTTGTCGAAGCGTTGGATCAAGCAGGTGAACTGCACCGTATCACGGCTCCGGTGTCACCGATACTGGAAATTACCGCGATTGCTGACCGGATCAGCAAGTCGCCTGCTGCTGCCAGTGAACACGCAGTCCATTTTGATCCATTGCACGCGCATCTCGGTGGCAAGGCACTGTTATTAGAAAATGTCCAAGGGACCCAATATCCGGTATTGATCAATGCGTTCGGTAGTTATCGCCGCATGGAGATGGCATTGGGTTGTACGGAAGGCGGTTTTTCCGCAACAGCTCGGAAGGTGGCCTCGCTGATCAAGCCTGAACCACCGGTTGGCGTGGTCGAAAAAGTGAAAAAAGGTATAGAACTGGTCAAGGTAGCCAACATGGTCCCGAGGCGGGTCAGATCCGGCCCCTGCCAGGAAGTCATCAAACAGGCAGATGAAATCAATCTGTTTGACTTTCCCATCCTCAAGTGCTGGCCGGACGACGGTGATCCGCACACCTGCGGGTATCCGGTCTCGGCACAGCAGGCTGGCACGGCTTTGGGCAATGGACGCTATATCACTTTCGGTGGAGTATTCACCATCCATCCGGATGACGCAGGCAAACCACCCGATCAGCCGCGGACTTCTCGCAACATCGGCATGTACCGGGCCCAACTGATTGATCGCAATCACACTGCTATGCACTGGCACATGCACCACGATGGAGCGCGGCATTGGCGCGCCTGGAAACAGGCGCAGCAGGGTCCCAAGACCGGTATCCCCGAAATCGATGATGTGCCAGGCATGCCCGCTGCAATCGTTCTCGGGGCAGAGAGCGTACTTCCCTACGCAGCGACGGCTCCACTACCGCCAGGCATCAGTGAACTACTGTTCGCTGGATTTCTCAACAACTCAGCCATCCCAACCGTCCGCTGCAAGACCATCGATCTGGATGTGCCAGCCAATGCCGATATTGTTATTGAAGGATACGTATCGACGGAATGCGGTGAGATCGGATTCGATCCTCATCTTTGCGCAGGCCGAGACAGGACCGAAGCGGCAACCTCGCCCATGTCACAGCTGGGGCCTGGTGCCGTACTCGAAGGCCCCTTTGGAGATCACACCGGGTACTACTCGCTGCCAGACCGCTATCCAATTTTCACCGTTACCGCCATCACCCATTGTCGGAATCCGATCTATCCAACCACCATCGTGGGCTATCCTCCGCAGGAAGACTATTTCCTCGGCAAGGCTACTGAGCGAATCTTTCTTCCACTGCTACAGACGCTGATCCCCGACATCATCGACTACGACCTACCAATGTTCGGGGCATTCCATAACTGTGCCTTCGTGCAGATAGACAAGCAATACCCGCTACAGGCCCGGCGAGTCATGCATGCAATCTGGGGGGCCGGGCAAATGGCATGGACTAAATTCATTGTTGTTGTCGACTCGGATATCGACATTCACGATCACGAACAAGTGCTGTTTTGCCTGTGCGCCAACTGTGATCCCGGCCGCGATGTAGAGGTGGTCAGTGGTCCGTTGGACATTCTTGACCATGCCGCACCTCGGCTGGGCGGGGGTCACAAGATGGGGCTGGATGCAACCCGCAAGATCACCGGCGAAGAAGTCGGCGGTCATCCGGTGCGCGACTGGCCACAGCCGATGCAAATGTCCGACTCCATCCTGAGCCTCGTTCAGCGGCGGTGGGGCGAATATGGGCTCTAGGCCAATACGAGGCCACAAACTGTTGCGTGCAAAGCTTGCAAATACAACCGGTGGGGAAGGTGGTGATGCCCGGAATCACACGAATGACCGTTCTACCAGCCATTGTTTTCATGATGGGGGATTTGTACCTACTACAGGGCAAGACCTCGCCCTCCGACCAATGCCGGAAGGCTATGCTCTTGGATGACTTACACGGCCCAAAGCCTTACCTAGCAATTGACTTCAAGGCGAGATTTTGGCTCGAGGGATCCCGGAGAACGACAAGACAATTGGCTTGTCTGAGCTGGAAACATCGAACCTAATTTTCTGACATGCGTATTCCCACGTCCTGGCTGTTCTGATCACGCAGGGCACATCTTCTGAAGTTGTAGACGGACTGTTAAAGCCATCGTCGGATTTTCCTCAAAGGGTAGATCGATTGTTGAAAAACCTAGGGCAGGACTAGACACA
>CAUZOD010000190.1:0-6065 GCA_963581115.1 Phycisphaerae bacterium
CCAACAGCCGCACAATTTCGACGAAGTTGCGCCCCGTGCTCATCGGGTACGTCAGCGTCGCCTTGATTCGCTTGTCCGGGCCGATGATAAATACCGACCGCGCCGTTGCGTTGTCGGCCGCCGTGCGCCCCATGGAGGCGTCTCCCACATCCGTGGCCAGCATGTCATACAGCTTCACGATCTCCAGGCCGGGATCGCCGATCAGCGGATAGTTAATGGCATGTCCCTGTGACGCCTCGATGTCCTTTGACCAGGCTTCGTGATCGGACACCGCGTCGACGCTGATACCGATAATCTTGCAGTTTCTTTTCGCGAACTCAGGTTTCAGCCCGGCAACAGCTCCCAGCTCCGTGGTGCAGACCGGAGTGAAATCCTTAGGATGCGAAAAGAGCAAGGCCCAGCCATCGCCGATCCAATCGTGAAAACTAATCGAACCCTCCGTCGTTTCCGCCGAAAAATCGGGCGCCACATCGTTGATTCTCAAAGTCATCTATTCAGCCCTTCTATTTTCCTGCCCTCAAGCAGTGTCAAATCAGTTTGCAAGGTAAACACCGTTCAAAGTTGGTTTCCATGCTTGTTTCTTTACCCGGGACCTATGTCTTCTTGGGGCCTAATATTTCTTGTCTCCAAAGTCTTCATCGACTGAAGACTTGCCGCCCCCGGCAAATTGAGGGGGCTCGGGATTCCACGGGTTATGGCCGTAGGAAGATGACAGCTCTTCATCTGCAACCATTCGTTGAAATGCCTGGTCCGATATTGCCGTTACTTCGTCAAGAAGGTCTGGCGGAAGGTTCCATTCTGACGCATTGACAGCATCTTCCACTTCGGCGGGAGTACGAAATCCTACGAGAGCTGTGGTGATTACCTTATGGCTGAGTACCCAGGCCAGCGCGAGATCTGGGAGCGTACGGCCCTCCAGCTCTGCAATGCCCCGCAAGCGGTCTTGGATCTCGACATTGTTCTCGAAATGGCCACCGCGCTGGAAGAATGGCATTCCGAATGCATACTCCGATGAGCGCCAGTCCCATGATTCGAACTGGGTGTCTTTGGTCATATTGCCTGCAAGAAGACCGTGGGCTAGTGATCCATAAGACATTATGCCCATACCGTTATCTTCACAGTAGCTGATGATATCGCGCTCGGGTCTTCGTTCGAACAAGCTGTACCCTACCTGGTTAGTAATGATGTTCAGGTGTTTTCGGCACTCTTGCATCATATCGGGCAAGAAATTGGACACACCTGCATAGCGAATCTTGCCTGCCTTCTGCAGCTCTTCGAGGGCACGCATTGTTTCTTCGAAAGGTGTGCTCAGATCTGGCCAATGAACTAATAGAAGGTCTATGTAATCGGTTTCCAGGTTGCGCAGGCTGTTTTCTGCCGAGGTGAGAATACTAGTTCGAGTACTGTTACGCTCCTCCCGTTTTTCTGGATTATTCCATTCCGCACTTGGTGATGATGATTACATCGTTGCGGTGTCCTTTTAGCGCTGAGCCCATGACCCGTTCTGATTGCCCCAGGCCGTATCCGGATGCGTTGTCGAAGCATGTTATCCCTGCGTCCAATGCCCGTTGTACAGCGCGTTGCCCTTCAGTGTCGTCCCAGGTTCCATACTGAGTTCCTCCCATGGGCCATCCGCCGAAGCCCACCACCGAAACTTCTAGGTCGGCATCTCCAAATTTACGGTATTCCATGCGGCTGCCTCCGTTGCCCGATTCCTTTTAGCGATACACAGTCTCTCTTGCCTGACCCTGCGTCTCGTAGATTGACCCCATTCCGGTAGGAGACGGTGGTAGGGGCATCCTAACGTCGTGGTCGGTCACCCGTATTCTTACGGGCTCATCGCCACGGAGCAAGGATTTCGTGAATTGGTCATAGTCTTTGACTCCCTGCAGTGGCCAAGCGTCAGCAGCCATGTAACTTATTAACCAGAGGCGTCGTGGGTTCTGCGAGGTATTGGGGGCCGAGCCATGTAAGGTCCGCACATGGTGTACTGTGACGCTTCCTACGGATACTTCTAGTGGTACGGCCTTATCGAGGGCTAGACTAGGATTCGTCACGCTTACAGCACCAGCAAAATAGCCGTTAGCATGGTGGTCAAGAATCGGTTCCTTATGTGAACCTGGAATGCACATTAAGCATCCGTTCTCTAGTGTGCAGTCATCCAATGCCACGCCAACTGCGAGCAAATCGTCATTGGTGTGTGGGTAGAATGCAACATCTTGGTGCCATTCAACTGGGCTTCCTACCTCGGCGATCTTCATATTAAGTTTGTCTGCTTGGTAGCGGACCCCGTGAGTGCCCAGCAGTGGTTCGACAATGTCGATAATAGCATCGGAACGCATCACACGGTTGAATTCTTTGTTCACCCTTGCAGGCTGCTTAAGACGTCGCAATTGCGGCTGTTTAGACGAATGTGTTGGCTCTAGATCAAATACAGAGTCGTTCTCATTTATGGCACGGGAAAGTTCGACATATTCGTCTACAACAGTCCTGAGTTGCTCGATGACGGATAATGGCAACACATCAGGTATCGCTAGAAAGCCATGCCGATCATATTCCCGTACCTGAGACGGAGTAGACATAATCTTCATTCCTAAAATCGAGATTGAAGGCGACTTCACCGTGCACTACTGGTTACTCGTGTAGTTTAATGATCGTTAGTCCTTGGTGTACATAATGAATGAGAATATAAACGAGGGGATATAAATGACTGATCTGGATCTATTTCACTTCATACGTTTCTTGCACATTCTCTTCAGTTTCACGCTCTTCTTAGGTCTAGGTACCATGATGATGAATACCCTTCAAAGCCGCAGGGTTCGCTCCCCGGCTGAATTATTGCCTCTTTGGCAATCGAGTGCTCGCGCTGGTACGAGGTTCGCCACGCCATCGGGGATTCTTCTGTTTGTCTTTGGCTATATGGCGGCAGAATTGGGTGGATATGATCTATTTGCAACTGGCTGGTTATTAATGTCCTTGGTTCTTACCTTGCTGCTTATTGGGGGGGGGATATTTATCATGCGGCGACATGCGTTACTTGTGTTGGGAGAAATCCATGCGGCGATCAGTTCGGATGGCAGTATGACTGATTCTCTTGTAGCACGGTTACGGAAGCCCATACCAAGGATCACGGGCATGGCGCAGATGATATTGCTACTCCTAATCATCGTTTTAATGACCTTCAAACCATTCTGAAGTAGGCCAGGTACGAACAGGGTTCATTTCCCTCCTAGCAGGAACAGGTACTGCTTTCTGCCCTGCCAGCAGACCCCAGCAAATCCAGCCTCCAGCCGCTTGTGGACAAAACCCATAACTTTGCCTCTCTGTACACCCCCTCCCAAACCTGTAAAGCCGACTTGCCCGAGCCCCACCAAAAACCCCAAAAAACGTTCTATTGGCTAATGGGTAACGCCGACGTTACAACGGTTACCAAATCCAGCCTTCCGGCTGCCGGGCCATCCCCCCAATCGCATCCGCTGCTAGAAGAAACAGGCTGCTCCTGGCCTGAGGCTGGCCTGTGACTGCTCGCGCCAGCCATTCAGCAAGAACAGCCTGTGGCTGGGCTGTGCCTGCCCCCCACTTGCGCCCGCTGCTAGAAAACACCGCCTGTGGCTGCTGGCTAGACTGATACCTCGTTCCCGCCACCGTCCGCCGAGCGGTACACCGCATCGACGAATTCATGCACCCGCAGCGCGTCTTCCAGCGTGGCGAACTCCACATTCGGGCGGCCCAGAATCTCGTCAACCAGCGCCTTCCCCGGCCCCGCTACGTACGGCTCCATCATCCCGTCGCCCACTGCCTCAAATGTCGTCTCCCCCGTTTCGTAGTCATTTCGGTACACCGTCGGATTCATGAAGCCGGTATCGCCCGTCGATCGCAGCATGATCGCCCCCTTCTCCCCGAAAAAGCTGATGTCTTCCCAGAGTGCCCCGCCAATATTCGGCCCGTGGCCCGTCGTGAACACCGAACCTATCGCCCCGCCTTCAAACTCAAACGACACCGCCGCGTTGACATCCACTTCCGATCCCATCCGGTCTACCCGGGCCGTCAGCTTCGCCGACTTCTGCCCCATCGCGTGGTGAACGAAATCAAGCGTATGCGCGCCCGTGTCGATTATGAATCCTCCCCCCGCCATGTCCTTTACCGTCCGCCAGGTAAGGCTGTTTCGCGTGAACCAATTCTCCGTATGCAGCAGCGAGACCCCGTGCACCTCACCGATCTCCCCCGCCCGCAGCGAGCTCACGATTCCCTGATAGATCGGGATGAACCGCCGGTTGTAAGACACAACCACGATTTTGCCCGTCTCCTGCCGCTTGTCGATCACCGCCTGCACCGCCGCCGGGCCCGTCCCCGCCGGCTTTTCCGTCTGCACGTGACAGCCCGCTTCCATCGCATCGATCATCTGCTGGCTGTGGAAGGCATGCGGCGAGGCGACCAGCACCGCGTCCGGCTTTTCCTCATCCAGCATCTCCCGGTGATCAGCATATTCCGGTACATCCGCCAGTGATGGGTTCGGTTCCTTCGCCGCCGCTATCCCCTCCGGGTTCGGGTCGGCCAGTCCGACTATTTCGATCTCCGGCAGATTCAGGTACGCCGGTATGTGCAACATTCCGACGATGCCGCCGGTCCCGATAATACCCAGCCGAATTTCCGCCATCTTGTCACCCGGTTTCTTTCAGGGTCCGATCCCGTGGAGAACGGCACCAGTCTAACGTTCCAGGGCGGGACGGCGTCCTACGCGCTGAGGCCGGCGACCAGTGCCCGGAGGATCGTTTGATCGAACTGGCCTGGCATCTGGCGGCCCAGCACATGCAGCGCCTCGAAAGAAGTCATCGCCTAGCTGCTAGGAAAACTGGTCATCAGTGGGTCAAAGATATCGACAACGGCCGCGATTTGGGCCGTCTGCGGAATCCTCTCGCCTTTGAGTCCCGCCGGGTATCCGCTGCTATCCCAGCGTTCGTGGTGGCTCAGGGCCGCATCCCTGACCTCCCGAGAGAGTCTGGGAACCCCGTGAATCAGATCTCGGCCGACGAACACATGTTGCCGCAACACCGGGTCCTGGCTTGGATAGCCGGTGAAGCCGGAGCGGGAACTCACGCGGGTCATTCCCAGGTCGTACAAGAGGCACGCCAGCCCGACCATCGCAATTCGTTCCGTGGGATATATCCCCAACGGACCGGAAAGAGCTATCACGTAGATGGACGAATTTACCAGGTGCGAATGAAGCTCCTGCTCGACATAGGTCATTTTCACGAGTGCGGTAAGCGATTCCGGCGACTTCACCGCTTCGGCGACCATCAACTCGTTAAGATCTCGGGCCATCTGATATGACTGGATGCTGGGATTGTGCACCAGGTGCTGGGCTAACGCGCCCGCTGAAGAGCGGAGCGATTGGGCTCGGTCTTCGGGCGACGAGTCGAGGGATTCCAACACCAGCCGGGCCGCGTCGAAATAGCTGCGCGCGAAAGGGCCCGCGATCCGCTCGGGCACATACAGTCTGGAGATTCCGGCACTTTCGAGGGCGTGTCGGATGGATTCGGTGACAGCTTGACCGGAGAGCAAGTAAGGAGAATGCTCGTCGCGCGTGCGGACGTACATATCAAACCCGACAGCGGTCCCATGCGGCAGATCATCTACCGGGACGGCAAAGAAGTTACCAGATTTCAAAACCCCGGACTCGCGCACGGCCAGCACCATCCAAAGTGTCTATTTCCAAAAAAGACGACTCTAGCCGTGTCAAAGAGGAACTAACCGTAAACCGGCCGACATTTCGCCAAAATTCTGCATCCGCCGTCGCCAGCATCCTGACCGGTCCGGCGGGCGTCCCGAGTCCACTACTCAGGGATTTCCAGCTTCGGCAACATCGCTCCGTTCCCCACATCCTCCCATCCCCCATCCCCCATCTCCCGTCGCAGCTCGTCTATCGTCCCGGCCTTTCTCTGCCGCACATCCGCGTAGCGAATAGCCTCACCGCGTCGCACCGCCCTTACAAGTTTCACACCTTCCGCCAGCGCCAACGGCAAAATTCCCCTCGCCCGCGCCTCCCCCCACTCCACTATGTACCC
>CAUZOD010000191.1:0-6055 GCA_963581115.1 Phycisphaerae bacterium
GTCCATGAAATAGCGGCCCGCAGCCAGGCCCGCAGCTACCACCACACAAGCTGCCGCCGCACCAATCCAAGGCTGCTTGGCCTCCCACATGCGCTGCTTGAGAACGGTAGCCGGCAAGATATTCGCGGTCACCGTCTCGCTGCCGAGACCCTGGAGCGCCAAGCCATAAGCCGTGGCCATGTTCAACGCATTCTCTGCAAACTCAGCTTCCTGCTTGCCGTCTACCGCAATCTGGCTGAAACCCTCCGGCTTCATCACATCCATCTGCAACTGCTGACCCAAGAACTTCTGGAGACCCGGCAGACGAAACGTCGACCCAAAACCGAAAACCCGTTGCAGATCTGCATCGCGATGAATCGACTGGTAGTAGCCCAGGGATCGCTGGATCTCCTGTACTAGGTCGGCAAAAACCGGTCGCATCGCCTGGAAGATCTGTCGTGCGTACTTGCTGGTCCGGGCCTCCTTCTTGAGCTTTTCAGCCTTCAGAAAGCTGAGCTTAAACGCCTTGACCAGGGCCTCGGTGAAGTTGTTGCCCCCGATTGGCAACGTGCGCAACCAGATGCCACCACCCTCAGCAATGATCACATCGGTCGCCTGGGTTCCGATGTCCATCAAGATGGTCCCATCACCCATCTTGTCCTCGCGATGCTCGTGGACGAATGCGTTGTAAACCGCAATCGGTGAAAGCGTCAGCGCGTCGACACGCAGGTTCACCCGCCGATAGTTACTCAGGAATGTCGAGACACGTTCCTTGGTGATCGCAAAGATGCCCACCTCAACGTCGGGTGAATCCTCCTGCTGAAACACCTGGTAATCCCACTCCACCTGATCGATCGGAAACGGGATCTGCTGCACCGCTTCGAATCGCACGATGTCGGGGATTTTCTTTGGCTCGACCGGTGGCAGTTTCGCAAAGCGGGCAAAGGCCTGATGTCCTGGAACCGATGCCACAAGCCTGCTCTTTTCAAGCTCCACATGCTTGGCGAGAAATGCGTCCAGATTCACCTGGATCGCCTCATCGACATTCAGGTCGGGAGTGGTCAAAACGTGCTTGAAAGGCATCACCGAAAAGTCAAGCAACTCGATCCGACTGCCCGACCGGCCCAGATGGACCGCCTTGATCGCATTGGCCCCGACTTCAATACCCCAACAGTCATTCTTATTCGGCATGATGCGTCTCCGTTGCGTGCTTGGGCAACCGACACAATACTACCGCGCCGTCACAAACCGGAAAGTTCCCAAGCCCCGCCGCCGCGGGAGGCGGCAGCAATACAGCTAGCCCTTCGTGGTCGACACGACAAAACGTTGGATGATCTGAATGGATTAGATCAGGGTAGGCAGGCCGGCCCGTCAGTATCTAATGGGTATGTTATCGATGCGGCATACCGACCGAGAGTTAACTCACCTAAATGATAATCACCTCCATAGGGCCCAGTCAAGGGCATTGCAAGCGGTATAAACCATCTTTTTGCGATTAAAGCGGTTCCCGTCGAACACCATGGTCACGAAATAATCTGCCGCCGCCATGGCTGACTGCGGTGTCACCGCCACGAGGCGTAACGGTGTCGAGCCCCATCAAGATTACCAAGCAGAACATGAGCGACATGAGCGATCTGGTCCGGTCGTGACGCCCGAGTTCCTGAGTCCCTCATTTTATTGCACCACGGGCCTAATCAGGTGATAGATCACCGACCACAGCAGGTACTAATTCTCATAAAGCCCCCAGGCGCATCGGTAGTAGGGATGAACCAAGCACTCATAAGGCGATTCTTACCCAAGCCCAAAATAAGGAGTCAGAATGAAACACCCGACGCAGCCTGCAATGCCTGCCCACGGAATACTGATATGCCGCAAGCGACGCCGGTATTCCTGCTAGAACACAGTACCACCCAAACCATCCCAAAACCCAGGACCGGCCGTGCAGGAGGGTGGGCACGGCCGGTTCTTTTTTCTCCTGTTAGGAAGAGGTCAAATCAATATTGTCTGGCGCATGGATACCCCGCATATGGCAATAATTGGCCTTTCCGCGTCCCCGGCACTTCAGTCCCAACCAAACCACCCGCCGCAAACCCCGAAGTGCATCACCCGGCCCGGTGAGCTGGCCGTGGCAACCGGCCTTATCCGCTGCCCGCAATACCCTTGCCGAAGAACTTTGGGGGCTGTGATAGGCAAAAGACCTCCGTCTCAGCAGCGATTGACTCACGAATGTGCTTGGGGCCATTGAGCATGCCCAGCAGTGCCCGGCCATCGAACATCTTGAACTTGCCCGTAGTACGGGCATCGAGAAGTTGATCTACCACCTCCGGATCGGGCCGCGTGTCGATCGGATCACTGCTACCAAGCAGGTAGCCCCACGGTGACGCATAGGTCGGAACGTGTGATCCGTAGCTGACCACATGTGGAAAAACCTCCTGCACCGTCCGCGCCAAGCGGACATGCAAAGCCATCTCCGGTGGCGCCAGCGGCCCGGCCTGCACCACAAAACACCCGCCCGTGCGCAGCGCCCGGCGGCATGTCTCAAAGTATTCCTTGGTAAAGAGCTTATACGACGGACCCTCTTCGATTGGATCGGAAAGGTCCGAGATGATCAGGTCCCATTCGTCAGAGCAGCCGTCGAGGTAATGCAGTGCATCACCTATCACCAGTTCGGTCCGCTTGTCGTCAAATGCGCCTTGATGCATCTCAGGTAGGTGCTCGCGGCAAGCCGCCACCACCTCGGCATCAATATCCACCATCACGACCCGCTGCACCGAGTGCCACTTGAGCGCCTCGCGCACCGTTGCCCCCTCACCTCCTCCAAGCACCAACACAGAACACGGATTGCCGTGGTGGACGGCCCCGACGTGTACGAGTGGCTCGTGGTAAAGAAACTCGTCCCCGGTGCAGCTTTGCCACTTGCCGTCCAGGACCAAGGCCTTGCCGTAGGCACCACTGCGAACTATGTACATCTGCTGGAACCCCGTCGTCTGGTGGGCGATAACCTGCTCCACGCCATGCTGGTACACGTCGTAGGGGCTGATGTACTCGCTAATCCACGCGTCGGCGTTCAGCTGGGAACCGGGCATGAAACAGGCTCTCCTACACCGCGAGTCAACGTGCGCAGCGAATGCTCGGCCGCGATGAAACGTTCGGTCAAAAACACGACTGCGGCCTGCGGATTGGCACTGCGACCACAGGTAAAAACATCGATGGCGGCGTAACCGTTCTCGGGCCAGGTGTGGATTGACATGTGCGACTCTGCCAGAAGTGCCAGCGCAGTAACGCCCTGCGGATCGAATTGATGGCTGACGAGTTTCAGGAGTGTGGACATGCCCTGCCGGGAAGCATCAGTCAAGGCGTGCCGGACGAAGGTCTCATCATTGAGCAGTTGGCAGTCGCATCCGTGCAATTCCAGAATGCAATGCGTACTGAGGGGAGGGACGGTCAATAGCGGTTCTCCTTCTATTTCACAACGATCGATGTCAGCCAGGTTCCAAGTGCAACTGGATACTCACAAGTCACCCCTCTGCAGGCTCATAGCGGCCCGCTTGTATGAGATCAGGCCCCCGCGGCAACATGTCGCACACACGTTGCCTAGGTCAAAGATAATCGGCGATTCTATCCAGCCGGCACCATCGTGGCAATGCAATTAACACAGGCACAAGCTCGGACCAGTGACTTGACCCCTATGAATATGGTCAGGACAATAGCCCTATTAAAGCTAGCATTCCCGCCGGGGCCGTAGCTCAATTGGGAGAGCGCTGCGTTCGCAATGCAGAGGTTGAGGGTTCGATCCCCTTCGGCTCCACTTCCGGCCAGCCGCCCATTCCGATCTCGCCCGATAAAAGCTGATCTGGAATTCAGGGCTGATTTGCCCGCCGGCGATCATGCCAGTAGCATCGCCGCCTCATGTCCGCCGATGAGGGCAACAAGATCAACGTTCAGGACCCCCGCATCGCCGCTGCGATCGATCGCTACTGGCGCCGCAACGTGCTGATCATGACCGTGCTGCTGGTGATCTGGGCAGTGGTGGGACTGGGCTGCGCAGTACTGGCAGCCGACTGGCTCAATGGCTTCCGGGTTGGCGGCTTCCCCTTGGGGTTCTGGTTCGCGCAGCAGGGCGCAATCATCGTGTTCGTGCTGTTAGTCCTGATCTACGCTTTGCTGCTGAACCGGCTCGACAAGCGCCACCACGAAGAACTGGCTCGGATCCATCGCGGTGAAACAGGCCCATGACAGTTCTTCACTGGACATTCCTGTTCGTCGGTATAACTTTTGCCGCATATCTGCTGATCGCATGGCTGAGCCGGGTCCGTGACACAACCGGCTTCTACGTTGCCGGCCGCGGTGTCCCCGCCGCCGCCAACGGCATGGCCACCGCCGCCGACTGGATGAGCGCTGCCTCATTCATCTCCATGGCGGGACTGATCTCCACGATGGGTTATGCCGGCGGGGTGTACCTGCTGGGCTGGACCGGCGGATACGTGCTGCTGGCCCTGCTACTGGCGCCCTACCTTCGCAAATTCGGGCATTTCACGGTTCCAGATTTCATCGGCGATCGATTTGCGTCGAACCAGGCACGGCTCGTGGCGGCGGTCTGTGCGATCTTCATCAGTTTCACGTACGTCGTCGGCCAGATGAAAGGCGTGGGCACCGTCTTTGCCCGGTTCTTCGAGGTGCCCCTGCCGGTTGGCGTGTTCATCGGGATGGCGATCGTGCTCATCTACGCCACGCTCGGCGGGATGAAGGGCATCACCTGGACACAGGTCGCCCAGTATTGGGTGCTAATCACGGCGTTCTTGATCCCGGCGATTGCGATCAGTATCAAGCTTACCGGCCAACCGCTGCCCCAACTGGGACTGGGCAGCCGGGTCCTCGAATCAGTAGACGCAGCTCAACCGTACCTGTTGGAGAAGCTGAACCAGATCAACCAGGACTTCGGATTCTCCAGCTATACAGACACGTTTATCAGCGGCAAGTGGAACAAGCTGAACGTCTTTTGCGTCACCCTGGCACTCATGGCTGGTACCGCGGGCCTGCCACACGTCATCATCAGGTTCTACACGGTCAAGAGTGTCCGAGCCGCCCGTTGGTCTGCATTCTGGGCGCTTTTCTTCATCGCCCTGCTATACCTAACGGCTCCTGCCGTGGCTGCATTTGCCCGCTACTACATGCTCGACAACATGGCCGGGCTCAACGGCCGCAGCGCGCAGCAGTTGCCCCAGTGGTATGAAAGCTGGAAGCAGTCTGGCCTGATCTGCTGGCTTGATTTCAATGGTGATGGGCAGGTCCAATTCACGAACAACAAATCTGACGTCCCGCTCGATCCCCGCAATGGCCAGACCATGATCCTCCCAAATGAGGTATTCAAGGTCGACACGATCCCCAAGGCACAACGGGATCCGATACTTGAAAACCCGACCGAATGGGTACAGGCTAATGGAGGCGCGCCCGCCAAACAGAAGCTGCTGGCACTCGGCGCCATGCATCAGCCGGATAAAGACATCATCGTGCTGGCCACCCCGGAGATGGCGGGCCTCTTCAACTGGATCGTGGCCTTTGTAGCTGCCGGTGGGCTGGCCGCAGCACTGTCGACTGCATCTGGACTGTTACTGGTCATCTCATCCAGCGTGGCCCATGATTTCTACTACCGTATCTTGTCGCCGCAGGCCAGCGAGAAATCGCGACTGTTCGTCGGCCGTGTGGTCATTGCCGTGGCCGTGTGTATTGCCGGCTACTTCGGGATCAATCCACCTGGTTTCGTCGGCGAAGTCGTGGCGTTTGCATTTGGATTGGCTGCGGCGAGTTTCTTCCCGGCAATCGTGCTGGGTATCTTCTCCAAGCGTGTCAGCACCGTACCTGCAATGGTCGGGATGATCGTGGGGATCGGGTTCACCGCCTTCTATATTCTCACCCAGAAGTCGGACAAGATTCTACTCAGCGCGGACCTGGCTCAATTGCTCTTCGGGCCACCCGGCAGCGCGATTCGCCAACCCTGGTTCTTTGGAATCAACGCTCAAGGCATCGGCACCGTGGGCATGTTGCTGAACTTTGCGGTCACGCTCCTATTGACTCC
>CAUZOD010000192.1:0-6026 GCA_963581115.1 Phycisphaerae bacterium
CGCATCGGTATGGGGACGGAGAGGTTCGCCCTGGCACCGAAGAGTTCCTACACGCTTGAATGGACCGTCTATCCGACTGGAACCGGTGATTACTACGACTTCATCAACACCTTCCGGAAGGTAGAGAATCGGATCGGTACCGTAGAAGGCGGCTTGGGATTTATCTCTCATAACCCGCGCCATCGCCGACAGGTGCCCACCAAGGACTTTATCCAGAAACAAGGTCTTCAGTACGGCATCATTCATTGCCTTTCATTTACCGCAGATGATCCTGGAATTTCTATTGAGGGAATCGAGTTCATGGACTTTCCTAAGGAAATGGAAATGGTCCGAAGGCAGATTGCCGCGATCAAAAAGAAACATCCCGGATTCAAAGTTGTCTTTCATGTGATTCATACCCTCTACGCAACCAATGCCCCTGACCGGTACCCAGATGCCAAGGTGATTCGAGCCAATGGACAGCACGCTTCAATGAGCGGGGGCGCCTATTTCAGCCAGCAGCGAAGAGAGGAGGGATGGCAGTGGTACTACTATTATCCCACTCCTGACAACAGCTTCCATGATGCCATGATGACCAGTATCGATGTCATGATGGATGAACTCGGTGCCGATGGGGCATTCATGGATGGATTCAACCTTGCCTACCTAGGACGGTGGACTTTTGACGGCCGCTGGGATGGCCACTCCGCTGAAATTGATCTAGAGAGCAAGACCATCACGCGCAAACTCGGGTCGGTCCTGCTGCTCTCACAGCCCTCATTGATCGAGTTTGCTCGCAAGATAAAGGACAAGGGCGGTCTGGTAATCGGCAACGGTGCAATCATCACGCCCTCCATCGCCAAAGAAAAATACATCGCCTTCGATGCCGAACACCTCTCCGGACCCGAGTGCCACCTTGCCCCCACGGTGCTGGCGCTAGGAGGTGGCGGCACTGAAAAAGATGTCTATCTGAACATCCTGAATAAGCTGAGTTGGGGCGTGCTGTTCATGCCATACCATGTCCCCAGGTCGGTAGGTCACAACCTCACCCATCCATTATTGTCGTCGAAGCAGTTTCCCATGACGTTCGAAGAGATCCGGTCCGGAATGGTCCGGGGGAAACAGCGTATTGTGACGATGAATTCAGGTGTCTACGGTTGGCCCGAAGACCGCCAATTGCACCTAGTGTACAAATTCGACGCCCGCGGCGCGCCGGCAAAACATGATGCAATTACCACCATCGATCCCAACGGCGTGAGAACCGAGTTGAAATTCTCTGAACACGAGTCCGCAGTCATCGAGCCGATACCCGTGACCGTGGAAACCAGTGCCACGGTGAATGCACGAGTCTTGCAATATGATGACACTGCCTACACGTTCCTGCTTCACGGACAGGGAAAAGCAACACTGGATGTGTTTGTCGGCCACAGCTATTTCCCTGGCGGGGACGTATATCGGGTCACGGTCGGAAACCAGGCGACAACGATCAACTCGGATGGCGCCAGGCTGAGAGTACCACTAGAGCTCGATGGTCAAACCGAAGTTGGCATCATGTTGGTGGATTCAGAACAGTAGTGGTTGGTGCCTGATACCTGAAGTGTCCTGATTCCATCCTGGTGAATTTTCATTCTCCGGATGATGATCTTCTTATTGATTATCCATTGTTGACAAGCGTCTTTTTACGATTCGGTGATTCCATCTATTGACCCGCTATATCGAATCTCCACGCCAGAAATAAATGATGCGCGGGAATTGACACACTTGTTTTACCCTTGAATCATCACTGCCTGAGGACCACAGAGAACTTCAACCTCCGCTTGCGCCCCGGGTTCACTGGCGAACAACCGGTATACTTCATCAAAAACTGACCAGGAATCAACGGACAAGATGAATCAGAAAACGACAACGGAATAGATGTCTCCGTGCAGGAACCTGTCTCCATGAGAAATGGCCGACACAATCTGGAAATGGACGAGGCGATGCCCGCGGGACGAGCGATGTATCCGCCCCTGCCCGCTTACTACCGCGATGCACAGTTCCAACTGATCTACTTTCGCACAGACCCTGCCCTTGTCCGGGCGCACCTGCCGCCCCCCTTGGTACCCGATCCAGAAGGGATGGCCATGGCCCTTGGCCTCTGGGCACCAACCTGCACCTATGGCTCTTATGCGGAGACCAGTTTGCGGCTGCGCTGCCAGTTCAACGGGCAGAGCGGGTTCTATACCTCCCATCAGCATGTAAACAATGTGGCCGTCCTCTGCGCCGGCAGGGAGCGATGGGGGGCACCAAAGGAGTACGCAGAGGTCGCCTTCGAGCAATGCGAGGATCAGATCTGTACTCGCACCACTCAGGAAGGCATCGAGATCATGAGGCTCACCACGCGCATCATTGGCCCGGCAACTGAAAATGAAATGATTCCAACTGGACTTAGCTTTCGACTCAAGATTATCCCGCGTGCCGATGCACCGGGACCCGCGATCAAGCAACTCATTTCCTACACGGCACAAGAGTCAACAACCAAACAGCTTCACAGCGCTTCAGCGGATCTGTCTTTCGGCAATACTGAAGACTGCAAGTTGGCTGACTTCGCCCCCCTTCAGATCATAGGGGCCTTCCACCAGGTCATGGATCTGACCGAAGGGCACGGGCGTGTTGAGTACGACTATCTCTGACCAAAGGTTCTGCCCAACTTCTCAACTTACGATTCAGATCTGCACGGACACCGGCTCTAAAGCTGGAGCGTCTCACCAAAACCAAACTTCCGCCCCACTTCAAGTACCAGTCGACGTTTCGCGTCCACACTCAAGTCGCTGCGGCGCCACATGCCGTGCACATCATGTTCAAATGCACGCATCCGTGCTGCCGCATCGGGGAGAGCCTCCATGCACGAGGGTGGGATGCGAATCACACCCTCACTATTGGCATGAATGACATCGCCCGGACTGATGGTCAGGCCGGAGATTTCGACCGGCGTGTCAACTGAAAAAATCCGCATGGCGCCATGATGAATCGTGGTGCCCCGGCAATATGCAGCAAACCCTACCGTTTTCAATCCGCCCACGTCGCGCACTCCGCCGTCGGTCACTGCGGCAACCACCCCGATCGAATTCAGAAGTTTTGCCATGCCATCGCCCATGACACATTCGTGATCTGGACGCTCACCCACAGCCTTGACCACCCAGATCACTGGCTCTTCCATACTCTGGATTCGCTCCAGTTGTTCCCAGTACGGCTGCAAATCGTAGCTCGAGCCGGGGGTACTCGAATCCATTTCACAAGTCACCGCCACCCCAACGCTCGGGCCCAATTCGGGTGTAACCGATTGGATCGACCCACCCATGTAAAACTCATGTGCGGGTGTCTTGTCGATTGTACTGATCGTATTGGCCAGTAAAGCCGTGTCGAAATCACGTAGATGTTGAATCGTTGATATCAATGACAAGAAAGTGTCTCCGATTTTCAGTTCGGTGGAATGGGAATAAACTTTTTGTAAAATGTGCAGATCTTCCCCGCCCAGTTACGCAGTTGGGCGAAGAGAGCCCTTAGAAAGGGCCCGACGGATCTACACCTTCATAAACTAATTTTTCTCATTTCCATTTACTATATCTGTACCTGTCTGCTCGATCTGCGCACCAATTCCCCTCATGACAAATGATATTTAATCCGGTAGTACAACGCTCTGCCACCACAGTCTTCCACCTTCATTTTGACACAGTCACCATTCTCCATCATGATTGTCTCGCTAGGCCACTTCACCTTCTTCCCCTGATGTGGCACCATCTCCACCACCGACACCTTTGCCTTCGGGGGCAGCGGCACGCGCACAAAACGGGTTTCGGTCGTAGCAATACGGGCCTCCGTCTCGCTGTACGTCACGAAGGTCCGTCGTCCGAGAACGATCGCAGCAAACCAGCCGTTGAGCCGCCCTGAAGTTCGCTTGCGCCAGATCTCAGGCGTCTCATCGCGCGAAGAGGGCTTGCGCACGCGGATCTCGTCGGTCGTGTTCAGTGGCGCGTTGGCCTGGGTGTGCACTCCCGCCCGGCGGCGGTTGTAGTCGCGCCGCTTCATCGGAAAGTATACGCCATAAGGGTGGACTATATGTGCAACGTCGGGCACCTCGTTGGTGCACCAGGCGGCCATTGCCGTGTAGTACTCCTGAGCCTTGGTAACTGAGTTCTGCCAGGGATCGGTCAGATAAATCATCTCACGTAGCGTGCGGGTGGCAATCTCGCCGCGCGCGTACCAGCTGTCGGTCCACGGCGTGTGGTCCTCGCAAAGCATGTTCACGTCCGCATACGGCTGGATGTACGGCTCGGCAAAGGCCACCTTGCTCACACAGCAATGGGGCTTGACCTTCTTGGCGTGCTCGTAGAGCAGCTTCTGGGCCTTGAAACTCATCATGTCACCAATGCCCCAGTCGGGGTCATGGAACTTGTAGTAGCGTGGGTCGGGTCCTCGCCAGTGGTTGGAACGGATCCAGTCACAGTCAAGGCAGCCTCGCTTAGACGAAAGGATGTACTCGACCTGTCGCAGGAGATAGGCGCGTCCCTTTGGGTGTGTCCAGTCGATGAGGCCAAATGTCGGGTTCGCATCGTAAAGGTGCTCAGAGTTGTAATAAAGCTCCGTCTTACGATCGATCGGCTTGCACAGGGCCTCCGGATACTTCTGGAAGTACTTGATCTTCGTATTCACCATGAAGGGGTGGATGTAGAAACAGACATGGATCTTCTTGGTTCGGAACTCGTCCACCAAGGCACGGAAACCCTTCGTACCACCGAGCGTGGGTATGGGCGTATAGTCGCCGTAAATGCAGAACATGCCCTGCTCGAACATGACGTTCATTTCATCGATGTCCAGTGACTGTTTGACCTGGTAGGTCCAGTTGCGCAAGTTCTCCGGATTGATGACCGCCATGCGGCGGTCGCGCTGGGCCTGACTGGCCGGGACACCAGTGCGGCGATCGTCCCCGGGTGGCGGGTCATCACGCTCCATGTCCTGCCAGATCCGGATGTACTGAAGGCTGGCCTTGTAGGTAGGCTTGGTCCACCAGGCAGGATGCTTCGCAGGCTTCTTCACCATGAGGCCGAGCTTTGTCGAGATGACGCGGTGCTCGTCAAGCACGTCGTACGCGCCGTCAAGACCGGGCACGATGTAGACGATGGGGGTGACACCCCCGCTGCACGCCGGTCGCACGGGCTCGAATGACAGGGTGAACTTGCGATTCTTCATTGACAACCGCGTCAGACCAATGGGCTGCGGACCGGGGACGGTGAAGCCGATGAACCCTGCCGAAGTCTGAAGGCTGAAGGCGCGAGGAGGCATGTTCCAGATATAGGTTGGTGGTGTGTCGCGAGGATCCTTCATTCCGCCGATCTCGGCGCCGAAGACGTTGGTCATGTCAAGGTATGCGCTGGAGACACCGACATCCTGGTCGCGATCACGCTCCCACAGCCGATCCCACCCGTCGGACATGTAGCTCTGCCATCGCTCACCGTCGTAGATCATGCCCGGGAAATACGCAAGGGTCTTAAGCTGCCTGGTCCTGGTCTCCAGCCAATAGGCGACACGGCCCTCGCGAACTGCCACGTGGGCTTGACCCAGACCACCAACCGCAGCGCAGAAGTGTTCCCGATCCATCTTTCGCCACGAACCAAGTGGACAGGGCTTGCCATTGACACGTGGAGTCAGCGGCAGGGTAGCCTGCCATTGGTCCCCGACAAACAGTTGCAAGGAGTTCTTATCCATCAGAAACGACCACCCGCCGTGCTCAAGACGCAGCGGTGTCGACGTTCTTCTTTGAATGGTTCTTGTGTTTGCCACGAAGCTTCCTTTTGCCTTTCCCGCCAGCGGGAACATTGCTGGTGATCGGTTCAATCGGATTGTTGCATCAAGTGTGCGGCGCATCAATCGTACGTCAAAACCACCTGCAAGACCTCTTCTGGATTGTTGTCCACCATGCGGTACGCCTCTGCAGCCTGCTCCAAGGGGAACCGGTGCGTGATCAAATCATCCAGATTCACCTGGGGCAGAAGCTCGAGCAAGGATTT
>CAUZOD010000193.1:0-6008 GCA_963581115.1 Phycisphaerae bacterium
CGTCGATGTTTGATCAATAATGAATCATTAACCGCTTCTAGTGGAAAAATGTTATTAATTTGCGATTTTCCAACGGGCGGAATAACAAAGACTTGTGACTGCTCGGCTTCAATTACGGCCTTCTGCCTAAGGCACGGGCCGAATGTGATAGAGGGCAAGGTCACGACCGGGCAGGACGCCATTTAGATCCACCGGGCCTGTGACGCGGCGGTGCACCCAGCGCGTCGCGCCGTCCCAGTCCACCGCCTGCACGTCGTACACGGCGTCGGCGTTCAGGCCGTACCGGGCCGGGTCGAACTCGGCTTCATATTCGATGTCATGCTGGCTGCAGTTGGCGAGAAAGATGCCCAATTGATCGTCGGTGCGGAAAACGCCGTTCATGAGGGCTGGAAACGCGGAGTTCTCCTGGAACTCCAGCATCGGCATGGGGGCGGGCTGGGCAAACGACAGGGGACGCATGAGTCGACCCACACCGAGGAATCTGCCCGCGGCGTCCTGCTTGTAGTAGCCCACCACCTTCTGCAGGAACTCGATCATCGGCTTTTGCTCGGGCTTGTCGAACGACAGACTCGAAGAACGCGGGGGCAGTCGGATCATGCCGATCTGCATGCCTTCGGTGAACGCCGATGCACACTCAATGAAAAAGCGATTTGATTCCGGCGCCGCCCCTGTCGAAACCGACAATCCGTAGCGCAGGATGTAATCCTGGTACACGGTGGCAAACATATTGACCTTGTTTTCGGGCCACAGTGTGATCTGCAGAATCCCGTCAATCACGTCAATCATGGCCTCCGTGCTGTTCTCCCCGGTGACAATCGTTTCGGGATCCTGCGCCTTGACCGCGTCGAAGATCTGTTCCACCAGCCCATGCATACCCGTGGTGGTCACGTCCGCTCCGGCCGCCGCGTGGCCGTGGGGCACCCAGTAACAGGGCAGCGATCCACCCTGCATCACGTCCAGATAAAGTCCGCCGACGTGCTCGCGCTGTTGCAGCGACACACACATCTGGGTCATGCGGTTGCGCCACCATGGCGTCCACGCGCAGGGCTGCCACGACTTATGGCCGCCCCAAACGCGCAGCGCCCCGTACAAGTCCCGCGTGATGTGAGGCCGGGCCTCGGCCGCGTAGGGTGAATTCTCCGTCGGACCCTGGTCGAACAGCTCGAGGGCGGTGTAGGGAACAACCACGCCGCCCGCCTTCCGCATGCGCAGGACCTCCGAAGCCAGATTGGGCAGGGCGGGAAGTTTCGGGTAGTTGCCGTCGTACCAGTTGTGACCAGCCATATTAGCCCATCGACCCTGGTTTTTGTACCTGCGCAAATTGGTCGGGCGCTCAAATGCTGTCGTGCCAGGGATAAGTTGCTCCCAGGCGTACAGCTGGAACGGCAGTTTCATGTCCGCCCACTCGAGAAACTTGATGAAGCAGTCGGCGGTGAGGCGCAGGTTCTCCTCTTTCGAGTGGGTTCCCTCATCCGTGGCAGCGATGTTGGTATAGAAAAACAACGGCGCCTTCTTGTACCAGTCAGGCACCTCGGTCCGCGTGGCCAGCGGCCCCTTGCGACACCAGGACTGTTGCACCGCCCATTGGCGGTAGATCTGGCAGGCGTCGTACCAGTCACCGTCGAACGGCCCCACCACGCAGTCGTAGGGCACCGCATAGTCTTCTTGGGCGTAGGTGTGATTGGGAGGGAAGTGCCCGGGACGCCAGACGATCTCGGTCGGCGTGTTGATGACCTGGATGTGGATCAGGTTCGGAGTCGGGTCCTGCGTGGCCAGGTAGATCCCCTTACCGCTGCTCTGGTTGTACAAGGCCTCAAACTGCATGTTGAAGTGCAGAGAGTAGTATCGGCGACCTTGCATGCCCGCGCTGAAGCCCTTGGGGGCGTTGAAGGGATCTTCGGCGTACCCGCCGCGTTCGCGGGGATAGATGAATACGTTTTGCTTCGCTTCGGCAATGGGAGCCAGCGGAACAATGGGAAAGAAGACCCGATCGATCCCGTATCGATCGCCACGATTCTTGATCGCCAGTCGCCAATAGGACAGGGGATCATCCTCGCGAAGCCTGACCGTCACGTGGACATCCAACACGCCTTCGTCCTCTTTCGCATCGAAGCCTTTCATCTCCAGATGGAGCACGATGTCGGAGCCCCTGACCTCCTTCCGCCAGGTTGCTTCCTGAGCCCCGCGCGCCGCGATAGGAAAGTCGAGCCGCTCCTCCTTGGAATTTATTCCCCATGCCATCTCTTCGATGATGCCCATCCCGCTGGCCTTGGTCAGGTGACTGTCGTCCCGGCCCACGTGAATGGGATCCAATGTCATCTTCAGTTCAAACAGTTCATGCCCCGCCTCGCCGTCGGCGCGAACCAGATAGTCCTGATCCTGCTCGATGCCGTACAGGCGATTGAGTTGAAATCCACGCTCGTACTGCTGAATTTCGAGACCGATCAGGCGATTGGCAAAGAGAATGCTGTTGCCTCGCTGCACCAAATCAATGGCGTTGGGATGGCTTCTAAAGAACTGTGTCGCCTCATCCGGTGAAGCGGATGCAGCGAGCGTGCTAAGCGACGTGAGTCCCACGACAATGATCACACGATAAGGAGCATCCACAGTAATCCCTTTCTGCTAATCCGACATTTCCCATTTGAACCTCGCATGGCTACGCTGTCGAGCTTCTGAGTGGACAATGGAACCGATTGTACCGCTCGTCGAAGTTGAGGCTGAGAGCGTATGCGTCACTCGGGTCAGAATCGCCCCTTGGCAGGCGAGTCCGGTGACGACTTCGGCAGCGTTTTTTAACAGGCACGACCTCACCGATAGTGCTGCCTCCGTACTGTTCGTTCCCTTGGAATCGATTCATCGATCGCCATTGTGGCAATTGATATTAAACGATTGATCGTACAGAATGGCGAAGTGCTCATCGTCGGCGGTGTTGGGACACTATCGATCTGGGCATATGAGGTAGTAATGAAGTTCTGGCCTAATTTATCTGGGACAGTGGAAACTCTTATTTTTGAAAGAAGATCCGCCTTGCTATATCACCGAAACTCAAACTGCTACAGTGTTTTTGGACTGGCGATTACGGCGATTGCGCTTGGTGTGATGGTTACTTCATTGGCCTATGCCCAGAATGAGGCCAATGATGATACGCTCGTTCTTCATTACACTTTTGATTACCCTCCCGCCTTTGACTACCCCTACAAGGAGGGGGAGATTAAAGACCACAGCGGGTATGGGAATGACGGACAGATGGCTCATACGCCTGAAGCCCTCCGCGAGGTTCATGGCCGGAGTGGGATATTGCGGTTCGGTGGTGAGAAGACCTATATCGACTGCGGTGATTCCAAATCCCTGTACTTCAGCGGGGATATGACCTTCGAGATGTGGGCGAGGCTCAACGGCATCCCGAAGTCCAACTGGTCTTTGGTGTTCGGGGATGACCGAAACTTCAATTTCGGATTTCAGAACTCACAGAATCTGAGACTCTGGTACAGCGGCGAGTTGGGGGGGGTGGTGCTCCCGGTTGAAAATGACATCTTGAGCGATAGGTGGGCGCACATCGCTGTGGTTGTTGAGTACCCCCGGTGCCGTTTCTATCGCAACGGGGAACTCATTCGCGATCAGTACATGCCCATGATGGGGATTAACAAGGTCAGGAATGCTCCTAAGTATATTGCAGGGCGGCCCGATTCAGGTGGCTGTCCGATGGACTTGGATGAGTTCCGAGTGTATCGACGCGCTCTGACGGCAGAGCAGGTCAAGGCACATGCGCGCGATGAGGAATCGCCTTGGGTGCAAGATGACGAACTATTCGTAGAAACTCATTGGTATGAGAAAACTGTTGCCGTACGACTGTCATGCAAGAATACCGACTACAACGGACACATGGCGGAAGTAACACTTCTAAAGGGTAATTACACGGACGTGGCGGCTTCGCAGCGGGTTGCGATGACCGAATCCTCAGGGGAATCGGGCCGCTATGTGGCCACCGCGACTTTTGCTCTTTCAGACTTGAAAATGACATCGGTAGATGTGGTGGTTCGCATTCTTGGGCCCAGTGGTGAACTGGTCAAGCAGTTCAATCGGCACGTGTCTTTGCGGAAGCCAGAATGGGTACACACCAAGGAAGGTTACGCCAACAAGGTATTGGCTCCATGGACACCAGTGGAAGTGGAAGAAAAATCCGATGGCACGGTGGAGGTACGTGTTTGGGGCCGGCGGCACGTCTTTGGCTCCACGATCTTTCCGCAGCAAATTGAAACTCATGGAACCGAGATTCTTGCCTCTCCAATCACCTTGAATGGCCGTGTCAACAGTAAGGAAATTGCCTGGAAGGACGCCTCCCTCAAGATCAAGGATGTCAAAAATACTTCCACCGTTTTAGAACAGACTCGCGAGAGCGATCCTTTGGTCTTACGGGTCAATACGAAGATCGAATACGACGGCTACATGGTCTTTGATTGCGAGGTGCAGGCCAGGCGAGACCTATCCGTGGAGGAACTCACGCTGGAGATCCCCTTACCCCGCCGTCAGGCTTCGCTGTGCCTGGCTATGGACGCCTTTCCGGAGAATCGTGAGATTCCGATGGAAAAAAATTACAGCGGGGCGGTTCGCGGTGATCTGGCCTTCCGTTTTAGCCCGAATATCTGGTTGGGTGACGAACAGCGAGGATTGTGCTGGCAGGCAGAGTCTGACCAGGACTGGCACTATGCCGATCCCCAGTCGGCAATCGAGATTCTTCCTCGCAGCAAGACGACTGTCTTTCGCGCACACTGGGTGGACATTCCCACGCAGTTAGCTGCAGGCGAATCGCTGCATTACAAATTTGCCTTGGTGGCCACACCCATCAAGCCCATACTTCGTGATGCGTGGGACCTACGGATCGTGCGGAGCGATCCTTATGGCGAAGATCTTAATCTGCCGGACCGGAAGATGGGCGATGGCAAGCCGACACTTCAGTATTACGCCGAAGCCGGCGTGCGCCATTTGTTTACCCAGGCACACGATGTCTGCCCTTACCCGATGCCCGTCAGTGAGGGATATCCTGAGGCGTTGCGACGATTGGTTGACGAAACACATGCCCACGGTCTGCGACTGTATCCTTACCTGTTCCATCAGAGATTCCCCGTGACACTGCCGGAGTTTGACATTCATGGTCTCCACATGTCGAAGCTCCCATTGCTCCCGTGGGCGTGGGGCGGAGTGCGCTCTCCGCCACACTATCCTGGATATCACAGCGATATCTTTACTGAGTATGGAGCAAAGGCGCAGGGCGTTATCTATCACTGTGCAAAGAGCATGGCGCTCCAAGATGCTTACATCCATAGCCTGGCTCAGCGATTTGACCAGTATGGGGAAGATGGCGTGTATCTGGATGGAACGGGTTTTACCCCTGCGTGCAAGAACATGCGGCATGGGTGCGGTTATCGCGCCCAGGATGGTTCGGTACGGCCAACCTAACCGGTGTTTTCGACTCGCCAGTTCATCAAGCGCATTTACACTGTCATCAAGACCAGGCGGCCGGATGCTGTCGTGGATCACCACCAATCCCAGGGCCAGAATACGGCGTCATTGGCGTTCGGCGACATGCTCTGGACTGGAGAACACTGGTACCACTTGAGGTTTACCGGCGCGGAAGATGGGTACGTGGCGGGAGAGGTGCCGCTGGATCTGTTCCGTACGGAATTCATGGGCTACCCGATTGGGATTGCCTGCGAGACGCTTTCGTATCGCCTGGGTACCCGCATGGAGGTATCGGCAATCTCGCTGTTACACGACATACCGGTTCGGATCCGCACGCAGGACAAGGGATATCTTGAGATGTTCGGCAAGCTCTGGAAGGTTCGGGAGCAACTCGGTGCAAAGCAGGCGGAGAAATTATTCTATTGGAATAATCAGGATTATGTGCGTGTGTCGCCGGAGCAATGTCATTCCACGCTCCTGAGGCATCCGAAAAATGGTGTGTTGGCATTTATCACAAATCTCCACCGGGACGCTCAGACGGTGGCCGT
>CAUZOD010000194.1:0-5967 GCA_963581115.1 Phycisphaerae bacterium
TTGGATCCGGCTACGGGTAACCCACTCTGGCCTGCAATCGACGCCGCATCGTTGCTCCAAGAGGTCGGTGACACGCAACGGCGCAACCGACATCGCCCTCTCGAACAACGTCAGTTCGTCCAGGACATCAATCCTGTAGGGCTGCGTATCCAAGGGGGCGTGGTCGTGCCTGCCATCCCCACGCCAAAACCAGGCTACATGGTCGCCGCGGGAACCTCGGTGATCTGCGTGGCGGATCATTCCGGCCGTGTAGCGGCAATTGATCGGACCACTGGCCAGACCATTTGGCAACTGCTCTGCCCACTTGACTTGGTCGATCGTCTGGCATTGGGCCACGAAACTGTAGCCTTGGCTGGCGCAAGGTTCCCGGGCACTGAGGCCCAGACTGGTGGAGTGGTTGTTCTTGACGCCATCACTGGCGAACCGCGTTTCCCGACCATCGAAGACCGCCAAGTCCCACGTTGGATTGGTATGGCCGACGAAGGGCTGCTTCTGGCGGTAGATAGCACGCGAATCACAGCACACCAGCTCTTCGATGGTGATGTTGCCTGGCGCATCAACGTTGGTGGTCGAAGACTGACCGATCAGTGTTGGGCCGGATCGAATCTAGCCCTGATGCTGTCCACCACTGGTACCGAACTGAACAGCACCGGGACCATGTTGGTGCTGGACTGCGCCACAGGACGACTAGTCAACCGCCTGAGCGTGCTTTCGTTTGACCGAGCCAGACCGGCCCATGTCGAGCCCATAGAACAGCGATGGCAAATCACCACCGGTGCCACCGCACTGGCATTGGGACCAGCGGGACGAGTCCTATGGCGAGATGCGATCAATGCCAAGCATCGCAAACGTCTGGTAGGCCAGTTAGTCGGTGACGAGTATGTAATCGTGATTGGGCTCACGCAGGCCAGTTCCACCCAAAGCCCTCCCGCACAACAGCAGCCCGCCGAGCCGGGACCGGTGCTGAAGCGACGAAGCTTCAATCTGTACGTGATCGATCGGCGCAATGGCATTCTTCTAGCCGAATACTCCATGCAAGCTCCCCTTGATACCCTCGATCCCGATCGCGGGCTATTCTTGGAAAATAATCTGGTGTTTGCCGCCGGCGACCAGACGGTCATAGTCCCGGGAGCCACACCCAAACGTTAACCATCGGGCCTACCCGTCTTCTTCCAACCCGGTGAAATTAGCTCCCGTACTACATCTAGCGCGTGTAACATGCGATAGATGTTCTATCATAAAGATTTCGCCTCGGACATTTTTCGTCAAGGCTGGTTTAGAACCCCCAGCACGACAGGAGGCTTCCCATGCCCAACCCCGGCAGCACCATGGAATCGAGGGCGACCAACCCCATCGCGGAGCAAGATCCACAGGTCTGGTGCATCATCAATGCCGAGAAGCGTCGCCAACAGCAAACCCTGGAGATGATTGCCAGCGAGAACCATGCCAGTGCCGCCGTAATGGCAGCGACCGGCAGTTGCCTGACAAATAAATACAGCGAAGGCTATCCCGGCAAGCGGTATTACAGCGGCTGCCAATACTACGACGAAGTGGAAACACTGGCGATTGGCCGAGCAAAGCAATTGTTCGGCTGCAGTCATGCGAATGTGCAACCACATTCCGGCTCCAATGCCAATCTAGCCGCCTGTTTTGCATTGCTTGAAGCAGGTGATTCATTTATGAGCATCGTCCTGTCCGATGGCGGACACCTGACACATGGCTCACCAGTCAATCTCTCTGGCAAATGGCTAAAGCCGATCCACTACCCACTGGTCTATGCTCCGTCGCGCCCAGACTACGGCCATATCGACTATGAAGCCGTCAGCGAGTTGGCCCAACGCCACCGCCCCAAATTGATTATGTGTGGCTACTCCGCATATCCACGATTGATTGACTTCGCGCGATTCCGGCAGATTGCCGATGACTGCGGTGCAATGCTGATGGCTGATATTGCCCACATCGCAGGTCTCGTGGCGGGAGGAGCCCATCCGCCAGCATTTCCCCATGCCCACGTGGTGACCACGACGACGCACAAGACCTTGCGCGGACCACGCGGGGGCCTTGTATTGACCGATGATCCAAAACTAGCTGATCGCATTGACAAGGCTGTTTTCCCCGGTATCCAGGGTGGCCCATTGATGCATGTGATAGCCGCCAAGGCGATCTGTTTCGGCGAGGCACTGCGGCCAGAGTTCAAGCAGTACACCCACCAAGTAGTCGCCAATGCCGCGGCCCTGGCCAAGGCGATAGAAACCCTGGGCCAACATCTGTGCACAGGCGGAACCGACAATCACCTCATGCTCGTAGATCTGCGTCCACTGGACCCGGACCTGACCGGGAAACAGGCAGCGGCATGGCTCGAAGAGGCTGGAATCATCGCCAACAAGAATACGGTACCGGGCGAACAGCGATCACCCTTTGCCACCAGTGGTGTGCGCCTGGGAACTGCGGCTCTAACCACGCGAGGGATGGGCAACGATCAGATGAACCAGATTGCGAGCCTGATTGATCAAGTATTACGCAGCGGTGGGGACTGTCTTCTCCTCAGACAGGTCCATGAGCAGGTCCAGCAGATGTGCAACCAATTCCCGATGTCACACTAACCTTGATCGTTCACTGGTCATCTGATGTAGGGACAACCACCTCGACTTGGATCGGATAGGTCTATGCACCCAGGCCGTAATCATAATTCGCCTGGGCTTGAAGCGAGATGCTTCATGTCTTGTATCAATATAAAAAAAGTTTGATGGGCGATTGCGCGTATTCCATATGCACAAGAAGACGTCGATCATGACTTCGGTTACTGGTACAGGTTTCGAAGTCGGTCAACGCGTTCGCTTGATCAAGGCCATCGCCTCTGCCCTTGGCTCTGCGGAACGCGCCCAGTCGTAACACTGAATGTTCATCACCACCGGAAGTGGCCGACAGGACAGAGATTTTCGACCCTCCACACGTTCGAATAGAAGAGACAAGCCCGTATTGACGATGCTGTCGCGATTACTTTTTCACGCGACAGGGGGCCCGCGTGTCGCCAGGTGCTCGTCAAAGCATTGTTCTTTGCCTTGGAGGCGGTCCGCACCAGTCGGACATGAAACATGGTCGCGCCGCGGGCTGCCAGGGAACCCGCCAATTCCAATGGGCCTTTTTTGCCCGCGATCACTTGGCTCGTTTCGCCGTCGGGGGCAATTTGATCGACTTCGAATGTTGCTTCGGCGTCCATCCCGTGGCAGGCCGGATCCAGGTCGAAGGCGAAGTTGATGCTTTCTCCGCCAGCGTTGACGAGGAAGATGCCCACTTCGCCGGTGTGACTGCGAAACACGCCGTGGAAGAGCAGGGGAAAGTGCCCGTCGGCAGACATGGGCATCGGCGACGGTTGGGCAAAGGTCACCGGGCGCATCAATTGCCCGTAGGCGAGTTGCGCACAGGTCCGGTCGTTGCGGTAGTAGCCCACGAGACGATCCAGGAAGTCGAGGATTTTCCGGTGGTCAGGATTCTGGAACGACAAGGCATGCTTGCGGGGGCGCAGGCGCAGCATCCCGATCTGCGCCCCTTCGGTGAACAGCGATGCGCACTGCAGGCAGAACGTTTCGGATCGTGTTCCGCGAGGTGAAGGCCGAAGCGGCAGATGTAGTCCTGGTAGACGGTGGCGAATAACGGTGCCTTGTTGTGAGTGGTCAGGGTAGACGACAAGATGCCGTCGATCACGTTTTCGCTGCCGCCTTCACTGGTAATGATCGCCCCGGCGTCCTGGTCCTTGATCGCGGTGTGAACGACCTCGACCAGGTCGTGCATGCCGCGGGCCATCGAGTCGCCGCCGGCCGCCGTGTGACCGTGGGGCGTCCAATAGCAAGGCAGGCTGCTGCCCTGCATCACGTCGAGATAGAAGCCACTCACGTTTTCGTGCTGCGGTATGAGGACGCAGGTTTCCTTGAGCCGGTTGCGCCACCATTGCGTCCAGCCGCAGGGCGCCATGAGGTTTCGCCACCCCAGGTGCGCATGACCCCGAAGAGATCACGAGTGATATTCGGTTTGGCCTCAGCGGCGTAGGGAGCATTCTCGGTGGCACCCTGGTCGAAGATCTCCGTGGGGATATAGGGCAGGACCATGCCGCTGGCGTCGCGCAGGCGATTGGATTCAACTGACAGCGAATCCAGAGTGGGGATCTTGGGGTAGTTGCCGTCATGGGTGTTCAACGCCTGCATGCCAGCCCAGCGCCCCTTGCTTTTCACGCGCATGCGGGTGAAGGGCACGTTGTAGGTACTGCGGTCGGGATCGAACTTCTTCCAGGCGTACCAGCTGGCCCCCATGGGCTTGCCCGCCCACTGCCGGAACTCCAGGAAGTGGTCGGCCACAATGCGCATGTTCTCTTCTTCCGAGTGCGTGCCCTACGCTGCGTCGTTGAGGTGCACAGAGAAATACAACGGTGATTCGGGGAACCACCGCGGCACCTCGGTGCGGGTGCGCAGCGGTCCTTTGCGGCACCAAGCCTGCTGCAGCGCCCACACACGATAGATCTGGCAGGCGTCGTACCAGTCGCCTTTGAACGGTCCCGCCACGCAGTCATAGGGCAGCACGAAGTCTTCTTTGGAGTAGGTGATGTTGGGGGGAAAGTGTCCCGGGCGCCAGGCGATCTCGTGGGTGGAGTTGGCGATCTGGATGTTCATGAGACTGGCCGCCGGATCGCGCGTGCCCAGAAAAATTCCCGTGCCCGTCGGTTCATCGTAGAGGGCTTGGAACTGCATGTTGAAGTTGTGGGTGTAATAGGTTCCGCTGGTGTTGAGGTGTGTCCCGAAGCCGGAGGGCGAGCCGAACGGATCGCGGGCCAGCCCACCGCGAAGCAGCGGGTAGATAAACACGTCGTCGTGTCCCTTGCCGATGGGGGCTAGACTCAGGTTGGGAAAGCGTACCCGCTCGATGCCGTAGCGACGGCTGCGGTTTGTAACTTTAAATCGCCAGTACGAAAGAGGATCACCGCTGCGCAGCGTCACCGTCACCTCGACGTCGAGCATGTCTTGTTCTTCGCGCACGTCGATGTCTTTCAGATCAGGCGCAATGTCAAACCCGATTCCGAGTCCTCCCGTTTCCAGGAAACCTTCTCGGCTGCGTAGGCGCCGATGGGGAAGGCATCGGCGGCCATTTCGTCGACGATCCCGAACAGACTGCCCTTGGTCTTCGCCCGATCGTCGCGGCGGATGTGCTTGGGATCGAGGGTCATCATGATTTCGAACAGGTTATAAAATTCGCCCAGGGGGTCCTCTGCCCAGGAACTCCTGCTCGTCTTCGATGCCGTAGAGCCGGCTGACCCCAAATCCAGTCGGTGACTGACGAAACGCTAGGCCAATCTGGCGATTGGCGAAGCGGATGCGGTCACCGTCCGCCTCGAGATCAATGAGGTTGGAATGGTTTTTGCAGAACGCGGTGGCGGCGCCGGCATCGCCGTCATCAGGCACCTTGACGGCGATGCCGTAGTCGGCCGCCTCTTCGCGGATGTGGGCGACGATCTCGTCTTGAGACAGGGCGTAATCGTAGATACGCAAGTTGTCGAGCAGCCCCTTGAATCGGGGCCGATCGGCACCGGAGCACGTCCCGGCCTGAAAGCGGCCTGCCGGCTCGTAAGTGGCAACTTCCGATTTGCGGCTGCCCGCGGACCGGCCGTTGAGCCACAACGTCAGGCGCTGGCCGTCAAATGTCGCAGCCAGATGGTTCCATTGATCCCGTCTGGGAATGGCCCCGAGCCAGTTGCTCGCTGGTCCGTGGCCGATGTGCCAGCAAATCTTCTTGCCGTGGGAAGACAGCCCGTACGTCCGCATGCCTTCGCCGAGGAAAACGACTTCGCGCATTTCGTTGCCGGTGGGCTTGATCCACGCCTCGATGGCGACCGGTCCGCAGATGCCGAGATCTGCGCTGTTCGGAGCCAGGAGATGGGTCTGCTGTTCCAGATCGAGGGCGAATCCCGACCCCACCTTC
>CAUZOD010000195.1:0-5961 GCA_963581115.1 Phycisphaerae bacterium
TTTCGACCGATCCACGGAGGTCTGGTCGTCTCGTACCACGAGACGACCATCGCAGCCAAATGCCTTGGCCACGCCAAACCAAGGATCTCCAACTCAGTCGCGGGTGGAAACGGGCTTGCGTAGTGGCAATATCCTGACGGTTTCCGTTGAGTCGGCGGCCGGGGTCAAGGAACACCGCTGGGAGGTTCCGGACAAGGGATATCAATCACAGGTGGAACTGCGACTACTACCATCGCTATTGCCACGGGAACAATCGGAAATCCTCGGGTTTTATGCATACCATCCGATGAGCGAAAACCTTGCACTCCGCACGGATCAGATCACACCCTTGGAAGCCGGTGCTTATCTGATTCGACACCGTCCATCTGCCCACGCCGGCCTTCGCCTAAGCACCTACGACGCACAGGGGCACCTGCTTCGAAAACAGATGTCCGACGGCGTCATCCTGATTCGCGTCAGTCGCGAACAAGTCCGCTATCTACAGGACACGCCCTGATCTTCAACCACCCGTGGAGGTAATACGATTGGAAACAACCATTCGTCTGCCAGACGGTGACGGCCAACTGGCAGTGACCGGAATATCCGAAAGTAACCTCAAAATCATCCGGGAATCCCTGGCGGTGCAACTGGTTTGCCGAAATGGGATCCTGCAACTCTCAGGTGAGCCCGCTGCGGTCCGATGCGCCGCCCACGTCGTCGATCGACTGATCGATACCGCCCGTCGCGGCACACCGATGTCTCGCCAAGAACTACTGGAGACGGTTGCTGCTACCGAACCTCTGCAACGCGATGATCCGGCTCCCCAGCTATCATCGTTGGAGGTCTACCTGCCGGGACGACAGGTCAAGCCGCTAACCGAAGGGCAGCGGATTTATCTGTCGAATCTTCTCAATAGCGACCTGACATTCTGCACTGGACCCGCCGGCACAGGCAAGACGTATCTGTCGGTCGCTGCGGCGGTATCGCTGCTCAAAACCGACCAGGTGCGGCGTTTGGTACTGGTTCGACCCGCAGTGGAAGCTGGCAAAAAATTGGGATTTTTGCCTGGGACCATGCAGGAAAAAGTACACCCCTACTTGCGCCCGTTGCTGGATGGCCTTCATGACATGATGCCGTACGACCAGATCGAACGTTTCATGGCTGCAGATCTGATCGAAATCATTCCTTTGGCGTTCATGCGTGGCCGCACCTTCAATGATTCATTGATCATTCTGGATGAAGCCCAAAACACCACCCAAGGCCAGATGCTGATGTTCCTGACGCGACTTGGTCATGGCTCCAAGATGGTAGTTACCGGTGACACAAGCCAGATCGATCTGGAGAATCCACAAGATTCTGGGCTCGTAGGCGCCTATGGCGATAAAACCTGAACCCACGATCTCTGCCCGTCCTCCATCCCCTTATTGCAGATCCGGAGCATTCGGATCACTACCCTCACACAACACCCGGTTGGAATATCGCGATTCAACCCTAGACTACATAAGATATTGCCAGTCCCTGCCGTGGTTATGCGATATCCAAATGCTGGGGATCACTACGAGATCACCAAACTCAACATGTGTAAGTACACAAAATAATGTTGTTATAATTATTGACCCCTTTTGGCAGCCGCTTAGAGTGTGAAGGATGTTTTTTTTGCTCAAACTGGTCGATAATATACGACCGAGCAAAGTAGTTGAGTTGACTGGTCGATGACCGCCCAAAGTAGGCTCAGGCCAGTTTTCAGCTGCTCCGATTGTGCGATTGGGGCCCTTGGCCGACCTCCCCGGCCACTACTGCGGGGCCACGCAGGCTCCTCTGTCCGGACATCTGCCCATGGCAAATGGCAAGCAAACGACCGCACGCCGGCGCGAGGTTCGCCGCAACGTGCCCAAGCCTAGGCCTAGGTTCATACAGCAGTTATACCGGAAGGAGGTGATTTGGGCGTTATTGTTTGCGGTGGCCTTTTCCTCAATTGCCTCTTTCTTTGCCACGCAGGCCAAGGAGCGACCGGCATACCAAGTTGGGCAACTGATCTCGCGCCCGATCGTGGCCCCAGTGCCATTTACTGCTATTGACGCGGATCAGACCAAGCAACGCCGAGAGGCCGCACGCCGCTACCAACCGGCCGTCTATGTCCATAATGAGAGCTACTTCGAAGACTTGGAGCGCAATTTCGACCACATCATCGCTCTGGCGGATAAGTCCCAGAAGATTGACGAGGTTCCAGAACCATTTCGCAAGCAGGTTAAACTGACCCAGACCGGCCTGACCAGGTTACATCGATTCGCCCGCGATGAAACCGAGTTGCAGCGTTGGCGAGGCTACCGCCGCGACTTCCTTCGGGCAATGTTCGATCAGGCAATTCTGACCCCAAAAAGCATCGATGATGAAAAGAACCCGCTAGGCGCGTTCCGCATCATCATCGTGCACCCGGATCCCCTGCCACAAATGGGTGCTGAAGGCATCCGTGATCCAGGAGCATTGATTAGTGTCGAAGACAAGCCATTGATCGAAAAACAGGTTCGGTATCTAGCAAGCAAGGGATTTCCCAAGGAGCTCCAGGAGACCATTGCAGCCTTGGTCATGGACGAGCTTCAACCAACATACCTACTTGATCCGGAACAGACACGCCATCTGCGCAACTTAGCCTATGAATCGGGGCCTCCGGTCGAAGCCCATTACGACGCCCAACAACTGGTGATCCCAGCGGGTACAAATCTCACACCCTCCCAGATCACCACTCTAGGCCAGATGCACCACACCGTTCTGCAAGAAGCAGGTCTAGTGCAATGCTGGATCTCGCGCGGAGGCATCTTTGGGATCATGCTCTTGATCATTGGTGCTATGTGGCTGTATGTATTCGCTTACAGTGACCGGATCAGTCGGAATCCAATGCGGGGGCTGGCCATCACAGTGCTGCTGCTGCTTTGTCAGGTTATGGCGGTAACTGCGACCCGGGTGTGGCCTGATCAGCTTATGCTGACCGTCTCATTGCCCACACTGCTGGCCGCCATGGTGCTGGCGATCGCCTACAACCAGCGATTTGCCTTGGCGATCGGTGTGGTGCTATCGATCATTGTGGTTGTCAGCGTTTACCAACCCATCGGGGTTGTGCTCGTGCTTCTTAGTGGCGTAGCCACGGCTATTGCCCAACTACGGGAGGTGCGTAGCCGCGCCAAGCTGGTCTGGGTCGGATTCTGGGCTGGACTGGTCATGGGATTGACCAGTCTCATCGTCAATGAAGGCATGCGCCCGCTGTACCTGACAACCCATTGGCAACTGGCTCTGATTCATACCTTGCAGGCACTCGGCAGCGGGCTGTTGGCGGGTCTGCTGGCCCAAGGTATTTTGCCAATCATCGAAAAGATGTTTAAGGTCACAACGGCGATGACGCTGAAGGATCTGAACGACGCCAGCCATCCCCTATTGCAGCGATTGGCCCAAGAATCTACAGGAACCTATCAGCACTCACTGCGGATTGCGGACATGGCCGAAGCCGCGGCTGAAGCCATCGGGGCTGATGCCTTGGCATGTCGGGTTGGGGCAATGTACCACGACATTGGGAAGATTAATAAGCCCCTGTATTTCATCGAGAATCAGGGCGGTGGTCCGAACAAGCACAACAAGCTCTCACCAGCCATGAGTCTGCTGATCATTGTCGGGCATGTCAAAGATGGAGTGGAGATGGCTCGTGAGTACGGGCTTCCCAGCGTGATCCGGCACATAATCGAATCGCACCATGGCACAACGCTGGTCGAGTACTTCTATCATGCGGCACGGCGTCAGACTGAAGCTGAAGACAAGCCTGGGCCGAGCGAGTTCGAGTTCCGTTACCCAGGTCCAAAGCCCAAGACACGTGAGGCGGCAATCATGCTCCTGGCCGACGGTATTGAAGCCGCGGCCCGGGCTCTTCCCGACCCAACACCCATCCGACTTGAACAACTGGTGGACAACATTGCCAGCAAACGGCTGATGGATGGCCAGTTCGCCGATTCCAATCTAACCCTCCGTGAACTGAAAAAGATTCAGCAGGCGATCACTAAAACAATCTGTGCAATCTACCACGCTCGCATCAAGTACCCCAGCGAAAACAACACCGAACCTGTCGATCATGTAAACAGCATTTCCGCCTGACCGGGACCGGTCACCGTTCTACTTGAAGACTGACCGCTCATGCGTCTTCTTCGTCCAGCACCGTATCGACTAACTTCTCTGCCGGCTTGTCAGAGACGATCCAGAGTTTTATCTCCGTGCGAAGCTCCTGGGCGATGACGATCGGTACGTCATAGCTATCTAGGCGCTTGATCTGGCCTCCGATGCGGATAAATTGGTCGTCAACGTCGAACTGTTCGGCACGCAGCGCCTCGGCAATGTCGTGCTGACTGATACCGGCATACAGCACGCCCTGCTCGTTGGCCGAACGCATCAACGTCAGTTCATATCCAGCCAGACGTTCGATCAGTGCCCTTCTCTCATCGTGCTGGGTTTTCAGTTCAGCTTTAACCTCGGCACGCCGTTTAGATAGTTTTTGGACCGCACCCGGTGTCGGTGGTGCAGCCAGCCCACGTGGTAGCAGATAGTTTCTTGCATATCCGGGCTTGACTTTGACAATCTCGCCAACAATGCCCAGATTGCCGACAGTATCAAGAAGCAATAATTCGATTGTTTTCATGCCTGCTGTCCTCTCAGGAGTTAGGTGCCGATTCCCGTAGGCCGGAACGGTGCACCAACATGCGAACCTGAAACCGAGGGGACCGATCCCTCGAGTTGAATCAGGATCTAAAAGGGGATGTCATCCTCATTCAGTGGCTGATGTCCTTCGGTTGGTTGGCCTGCCCCCACTGGCTGATGTCCTTCGGTTGGTTGGCCTGCCCCCACTGGCTGGTTACTGCTATGGGGGGGGCCTCCACGATCACCACCCTCTCCGCGGGATCCAATGAATTCAAATCCATCAATAACTACCTTAAGCTTTGATCGGTTTTTCCCCTCCTTGTCCTGCCATTGCTCCATGCGCAGACTCCCCTCGATCAAGATGGGATTCCCCTTGCGAAAATATTCGTTGATCACTTCCGCGGTTCGCCCGAAAGCCACGCAATCAATATAGTTGACTCGCTCCTTCGACTCCCCGGAATTCTTATCCTTCCAGCGGTCATTGACCGCAAGTGCTATGTCTGTGACAGCCGTGTTACTAGGCAGGTGCTTAAGTTCGGGATCGCGAGTCAGCCTGCCCATCAGGATGACGCGGTTGAAGTTGGGCATGGCCTTACTCCTCTATTATGGGGGCAGCGGTGATAGTGGTTTTTTCTGGAGTTTCCACTGAGGGTTCTGTAGGAGCTTTCTGCGACGACTGCTCGTCCTCTTTGAGTTTAGCTGCAACATCGCTGGTCTGGGCCTCTTCGAGTTCGCGATCAATCTCAATCTGGCCCATGTGATCGGCCCGCAGGATCTGTACCCGGAGTATCTCGTCCGAGAGATTACAGTCCCGTTCGATGTTGACGATCTGAGTACCGGAAACTCGGAACAGTGATAGCAGATAAGTACCGCGTTTCTGTCCTTTGATCACATAAGCCAGTTTCCGCTCGTCCCACTGGCGTAGTACCACGATCTCGGCCTCGACTCGCTCTAGGATTTCGCGGACCAGGGAAATGGCCGATACGGTGTCCGCACTGGCCGCCTGTCTTAGTAGAAACATGCCTTCATATAGGGGGGGATTTTCACTCATCTCAAGTTCGTCTCCGTACCTGATCGGTCGCCCCTGTCGACGAGCAGGAGCCCGGATCCCGATCCATTGTCGGGACCGATCAGCGGTTGCATGGCATGAAAGTCTAGCGACCGCAGACCACGCCAGCAACGTGGAAGGAGAGCATCTGGACCACATACTTGGATAAATATCAGGGCCAGCATGCCCAATCTTTCGCAAATATGGCTAGTGATGCGGCGAATTCATTCGCAATACCTGGTCTTCAGCGTGATATGAAC
>CAUZOD010000196.1:0-5913 GCA_963581115.1 Phycisphaerae bacterium
GACATTGTCAGAAGAATGTGGAGAACTGATCGCCGGCGTACTGGAAGCATGGCGCCGCGATCCAGGGTCTGTGGCCGAGGTTCGGCTGGACGCGTCGCAGCGAAGTGCTGGGAAGCAGGCCCTGTTGCCCCTATTGGACCAGCTCAAAACGGGCTGTGGTTTTGTTGTCTTGGACGAGGTGCATGCGGACGGGTGGGTGCAGGACGAGATCAAGCTGGCCTATTGGCTGATCGGACAGATGATTGGTGCCCCATGGTCGGAGCACTCGATGTTTGATAATGTTTTGAACACCGGAGCCAACCTGGTAATTGATGAGGGTGTTTCATTTCACACGGACGCGTCATTTCTGGACACGCCGCCGGAGTATATAGGGCTGTTGTGCCTGCGTCCGGCTCGCAGCGGCGGTGAGAACCGGATGCTTAGCGCTTACAGCCTGCATAACGCGATATTAGATAGGTATCCGCACCTGCTTGATACGTTATACCAGCCATTTTACTTTGATCGGAGAGGCCAATTTTCACCTGGAGAAGCGACTACGTTTGATTATCCAGTCTTCGATTGGAACGGGACAGATCTGGCAATCCGATATTTCAATCAAGACATTCAACTGGGGCATCGCAACGCTGCCCGCCCGACGACACCGCTCCAGTGCGAGGCGCTGGAGGCGGTAGAAAATATTTTGGAAGATGAAGATCTTTACGTCGAGTTCATGCTCCGGCCGGGCCAGTCGCTTTGGGCCAACAATCGTTGGATGCTGCATAAGCGCAACGGTTACTTGGATCACAAGAGATTGGAGCAGCGCCGGCACTTCGTGCGCATGTATCTATTGCGATGAGAAATATTTCTTTGAAGATCCATATTGCTTCGCGATACCCATTTAAGATACTGGATCCATCATGAGCAGGGCCACAAGCTGGGTGCTTGCGGACTAGGTCTCTACAGGTAAGAACCCGATTGAAAATCGGGTTGTTTTCTTATTTGACAGGACCCGAAAAACCATGAAACTTAACAGGATGTCCAAGCACCTTTTTCTCGATAATCGTCACGTGGAATTGGGAACGTCGTGGCAGTTCGATCCGGCACTGGAAATCAAGCGAGCCCCGCACGTTGATGGCAAGGGGATGATCTACGGCGATATTCACGGTCCGTGTGCGCGGGTCAAGCGTGTGATGCATCAGCCGACTCGTCATGGCAATTTTCCATTGATCGGTCCGGACAAGCCGTGGGAAGGCACGCTCACGTATTTTGGAGGGCATTATCTGAATCGCGAACCGGACACGGGCCGTCTGCGCATGTATTACCAGGCGTGGACGCTGGAACTGGCGCCTGAGATCGCGGCCCAGTCCGATTCTTCCAATCCCACTGCGGCGGTACCGGGGGTGAATACGATCGAGCACGGCAAGTTCTGCATGGCGGTTTCCGAGGATGGACTGACGTGGGAGAAGCCCGAACTTGGCGAGATCGAATGGCAGGGTTCAACCCGGAACAACATCGTTCTGGATGAGCCCCTCTGCGGCACCATTTGGGGCGGGGTGATGTATGACGAAATCGAGACTGATCCGCGCCGAAAGTGGAAGGCGCTGACATTCGGGTCACCCGGTGATTGGCACGGCGTGTGCGTGTATTTTTCGCCGGATGGAATTCACTGGACACCGTGGAAAAACAACCCGGTGCTCACGGCGCGGATTGACGCCGGCGACACCTACATGCTGTTTGGCCGTGACGAAAGGATCAACAAGTACGTTGCGTACATCCGGCCACAGGACTGGTACCGCCACTATCCGGACACGCCATATCATCGCGTGACCTCTCCGTCATGGCCCTTTGGCGCTAGTTTGCAGAACCATCCCTACCGGACGATGGGCCGGTCGGTCAGCGATGATTTTGTTCATTGGTCCGTGCCCGAAGAGATCATTACGCCCGACCTGGACGATGAATTCGGCACGCAGTTCTATGGGATGACGGTAGGCACTTATGAAGATTACTACATTGGCAATCTTTGGATCTACAACCTCGGTTCACACGACGACAGGATCACCATGCAGCTGGCGGTCAGCCAGGACGGGATCAAGTGGCAACGTGTGGGCAATCGAAAGCCATTTATTGACGTTGGGGACGAAGGCCCGTTCCACAGCCAGATGATCTTGGCGACGACCAGTCCGTATCTGGTAATGGGAGATGAGATCTGGATCTATTACGCAGCGTTCAACTGTACGCACTACGGCACGCGGTTCCCGGAGCGAGAGGCGGGAATCGGTTTGTGCAAGCTGCGTCTGGATGGATGGGTGGGCTTGGCATCTGAAGGTGAAGAGGGGTACTTTCTGAGCCGGCCGTTTGACTTGGAGGGTGAGCCGATCGAATTGGAGATCAATGCCGATGCGTCAAAGGGGTACGTGAAGGTGGCGGTAGTGGGAGAGGATCACCAGTTGGTGCCTGGATATTCCCAGCACGACTGCGTGGCTCTGACCGAGGATCGGATCCATCATACGGTGCGTTGGAAGCAGAACGAGAACCTGCAGGGAGTGGGTGATCAGCGGGTATACTTCATGTTCCGACTCAAGGACTCGGAGATTTTTTCTTATTCGTTGAATACAGCCGATGGATCGAAAATGGGATCTCTGACATGAGAAACGTGCGTGTTGGCTGCTTGACCGCGATGTGCCGCAAGTGGGATGTGGAAGGCAATTGGCAGTTGTTCGAGCAGGCCGTGCGGGGCTGCAAATCCGATCAAGTGGACGTGTTTGTCAGCCCGGAGTGTTTCCTGGACGGCTACGCTGCTACTGAAGACGATTGGACGCTGCAGCGTTTCGCAGAAGTTGCCCAGGAAGTCGGCGACAGTATTTACATTGATCGGCTCCGACAGCTCGCGCTTGAAATGTGTGCCAATATGGTCTTTGGTTTTACTGAAAAATCAGAAGGACGGTTCTACAACTGTGCCTTGATCGTTGAGCGATCCGGCTCGATCATCGGTCGCTACAACAAGACACACCTTCATGCCCATGACAAGCGTTTTGCCGCTGGAGACGATCTGCCGGTATTCGAACTGGATTGCGGGGTCATTGGAGTCGTCATATGCTCTGATCGGTGCTGGCCGGAAACGGTCCGATCGCTGCGCCTCAAAGGCGCCGAGATTCTGATGATGCCCGCCTACGGCTCGTGGCACCTGGACAACGAGTGGTGGATGCGCACCCGATCGTTCGAGAACGAGTTGTTTCTGTGTTTTTCACACCCCAGCGTTGCATTCATCACGGACCCTGAGGGCAAGCTTGTGGCTAAGCTCCAATCGAACCGTCCCGGAATACTTGTACACGATGTCGACCTGGACGAGGCGGGCATTTTTCGTGTCTCGGGTCGGCGCCCGGATCTCTATGGGATTTTGACCGATCCGAATCCTGTTCCCGCATTGCGAGGACCAAAACCGCATAACAAACGTGACTGAGTTTTAGATGATTACATCGGCGCAAGGAAAGATTTCTATGATGGCGCCTTCCCAGGACCTCAACTCTCTGGAGACATGTTATGCAGCCTCCCGCACGATTATCGTTCCTGTCCTTGACCACCAGCTTGGTCGCTCTGTTGAGTGGTTTTGCCAGTGCGGCCGAAGAACAATGGTTCGATGCCTTCTATCAGTATCGCATGCCTGTGACATTGGAAATCTCTGCCGGTGGCTGGAACTCGATCCCGTTGACACCGGCAAAGATTACCGCCGAGATCAATCGTCTGGAACAGTTGCAGTACGATCCAAAGTGGTTTGCCGTCAACTATGTCAAGGTGGTCGAGATCGACGCGTTGGGACAGCCGGTCGCAGAGATTCCATCGGCCGGGTTCTATCTCGTCCCCGATGGGCCGGAGCTTGTTAAGAATGGATCGTTTGAAGATGTTTCTGATGGCGTGCCGATCGATTGGACCGATCGGTCGGGCAAGGGCGCCTTTCGCAGTGACGGAGATTCGCACGACGGTAGCCAGTCTCTGGTCATCAGGAGTTGTGGGGGATCCGACTCGGTCATCTCGCATCAATTCCCCAATCTACCAAATACCCCGCATGCACCCCTGGAGTTGGGGGCGTACTACCTTCTCAGTTACTGGGCCCGGATCGATACCATCGGAGGTTGTCCGGCGATTCGATTGATCAGTTCCCGCGCCCACATCCGGGGTTGGGCGGAAGACATGGACAACGAGTACCCGATTTCGTATGTGCCCAGGCTCTGGCATAAGTCATGGACGAAGTACGAACAGGTACTCAAACCCTATCTGCATTGGAACGAAGGCGGTGCCATCCGCATCTCCGGTCCATTAAACGGAATGGCCCAGGTCGACGACGTCAGTTTCCGAAAGATGCGGTTGGCTTTTCTCGCCCAGGTCGACAGGCCCGGGCGGCATCGTTGGCAGATCTACTATCAGCCGCTCAATGGCGAACACATAACCGTTCCGCAACGTCGCCACACCGAAATTCCCGCCGCACAGGCGTCTCTGGTTTCAGTTGACAGGGCACAGAAGCGTCTCGGCCGCACGCAGTACCGCGTTGTGTCCAATGATGTGGTAGAGGTCTGGTTTGCCGAGACCACGGTTAAGCTTTCACCGCAGATGCTCGGGCCGGAAGTCTCGTCCAACTTAGTGCGCATTGCCTGCGCCAAAAATGAACAGCAGTCTTTCCAACTGGTCATTCGATCAAAGAAGAGCGTTTTATTCAGTGGTGTCGAGGTGACGGATTTGCACAGTGACCATGGCGCGATTTCAGAGTCTCAGGTAAAAGTGCGGGCCTTGGAGTTTATTCCGATCCTGAGGCAGCCGTCCTATACGCCGACCAATTACAGTGGCCGGATCGCCGACCCCATGGTTGCGGTCGAGCCTAAGATGCTAGCCCCCTCGGACGGCAACCTGCCGTTATGGCTGACAATCAACGTGCCGAGCTCGACCCGTGCGGGTGTTTACCGGGGTCAGGTTGTGATCAAGGGCAGGAAGAAAACACTGGCTGAAATTCCGTTGGAGCTAAAGGTCTACGATTTTGAGTTGCCCGAATTCGCCAGTTTCCGCACGCTCTGGGGCTGTGACTTTATGACTAAGACATTTGCCCCCGGTACCAAGACAGTGGCTGATTACCACTCACTGTCTTCGCGGGAAGACGTTCGCAAGCTGGCACGCACGTATTACAGCTACATGGCCCAGAACAAGTTCTATCCATGGTCAGTCGTGATGTACAGCCCGATTCAGATGAAGTGGTCTCCGCCTCCTTCCGGTATGGGGGTGGATGAGCCGGGGAACTATTTCAAGTTGCACGATTGGGACTTCACGGAGTTCAATAAGGACCTGAGCTACTACATTGATGACCTGAAGGTTAACTCCTTCATGTTGACCATGACCAATCCCTCAGTGTGCAATCTCTTCACGCATCTGCCGGGCAAGGAGTTGGAGGATTATGACCGCAATCCTGTCGGGCACCTTACGCTGTATTGGCAGACTTGGAACGAGATCACGCCTGTGGGCTACGAGAAACGTGACTGGGATTGGGTAGAGTACGAGAATATCACCCAGGATCAATATGACCATCTCCTGCTGGACTTCTATCGAGCGATGGCCAGAAATCTTGAAGCTCATGGTTGGCTTGATCGGGCCATCATCCAGGTAGATGAAACCCTGGACCGGGGCATCCCGGTGTACACACACTTTTTGAAACTTCTGAAGTCAGATCCCTTGACCGCCCGTATCAAGATCACCTGGTGTCTTCAGAATGACAAGGCGTATACGCACAAGGCAAGCCCAGACGATGACCACTACACCTTCCACGGCCTTCACGATATTTACCTGCCGCAGACAGATCAGAAATACAACTTTTTTGAAAAGCACTACTTTACTGATTACGGAATTACTCCGGGCCGCGATAAGTTATGGAACTACACCGTTCATACTGATCGG
>CAUZOD010000197.1:0-5910 GCA_963581115.1 Phycisphaerae bacterium
CATCCAGGGTTTTGAGAGTTTTGAGTACAAAGAAAACCCGGAAGACAAAACATATGCATTCAACGGGTTGTATGACTACTACATTCCCCAGTTGGACGAGAATTACCACCGCTGGGAGAAGTACCTGTTCCCAGACCACGACATCGAGCCGGAGCGTAGCAAGTTGTGGAATTACGCGGTGAGTACGAGCCGGCTGGTCATCGATACGCCTGGTGTGAACAATCGGATTCTCGGGTTGGACCTTTTCGAGCGAGGGGCCTCGGGATTTCTGGTCTGGGACACGATCTTTTGGGGCAGTACTCATCGGCGCGACGTGAACCCCTGGCGCAATCCCAACTGCAACTGGGGCAACGGTGCGGTGTGCTTTTTCTATCCGCCCAATCGCGACGGATTGGCTAGCGAACCGGACTGGACAATCACACCGTCACTGCGTGTGGAGACGTTTCGCGAGGCGGTCGACGACTATGAATACGCCCGAATCCTAGAAGACTTGGTAGCTCTAGGGCGCCAGCAAGGCGTGGATGTCAATGCCGGGGAGCAGATTATTGCGGACATCGGGCGCTTCTTCCACAACTCCGTGCACTGGTCCCAGAACGACGCGTGGCTCCTCGAGCTGCGCCATCGCATGGCCCGGGCGATTGTGGAATTGAAGCGGCAGAGCCATAAACTCTCCCGGGCATCGCGGGTCGACCGCAATTGATCGGTCGCGCCATGGGCTGCGGCTCGGCAGGAGCCTCGCCTTCCCGAGAGTCCGATGGTGCTATCTCGGAGCGTCATCATCCCGAAAACCGCATTGAAAATAGGTATGTGATGGCTCATCGCTACCCCGGCCAGCGCATCGCCATCACCCGGCTGATCATCTTCCTGGGCCTGGTGACCTACGCGATCATGGTCGTGTATCCGATGTTCTGGGTCTTGTGCACGTCACTCAAGAGCAACAAGGACATTTTTCTGGATCCGTTTGGCCTGCCTTCCATGGGTGACCTGCAGTGGAGCAACTACGCGCAGGTCTGGACCGCAGGCTCATTCGGCAATTACTTTTTCAACAGTGTCATCATCACTTCGCTGACGGTATTGGCAGTCGTGTTGCTGTCGGCCATGGCGGCGCACCTGCTGTCGCGGTTCGTTTTTTGGGGCTGTCGGGCCCTGCTGTTCTATTTTCTCGCGGGCTTGATGGTCCCGATTCATTTGTCCATTGTGCCCCTGTTCTTCGAAATGCGCGCTTTGGGGCTGCTCAATTCGCGCCTGGGATTGTGGCTGGCTTACGTGGCCTTCAGTCTGCCGTTTGCCATATTCATCCTCACCGGATTCTTCCGGTCTCTGCCCGTGAGTCTGCACGAGTCGGCTCGGGTGGATGGGGCAGGAGAATTTCGCGCCTTCTGGCATGTGATGATGCCGCTGGCCCGACCGGGCATGGTTACTGTCGCCATTTTCACCTTCCTGGGCACGTGGAATGAGTTCTTCATGGCCTTCATGTTTCTTTCCGGCGAGGGTTCCCAGCGGCTGCGCACCCTGCCCCTGGGTTTGGCCAATATCACCATCGTCAGCCAATACAGCAGTGACTGGTCCCTGGCCTTCGCGGGACTGGTCGTGGTCGTGCTGCCCACGCTGGGGATGTACCTCCTGTTACAAAAGCAACTGAGCCAAGGGGTGACGGTGGGAGCGGTGAAGATTTGATTGTGTGATGGTGACGACCTGGAACTATTTTTTGAACAGGAGGGAACAGAGAGTGGTGGTCTGCCCTCTGTTACCTCCTGTTCAAATTCTGTGCTTGGGGTTTGTCGTCCTTGCTGTTATGGAATCCCTTGCTTGTGCTGAAGAACCCAACATCGAAGTCGAAGCCGCACTGTTCGACAGCGGTGCCGGCCAGTTGCCGTTCTATCTCGAAACGGCCCGGGAATATGAGAAGCTGCGCCCGGGCATCAAGATCAACCTGTACGGCGATCCGCGCATCGCCACCAAGAATCGCATTCGAGCCCTGGAGAGCACCTTTCCCGCAATCACGGATTTGGGTCCGGACTACTGGACACTGATCCGCAATGGTGACATCCTGCCGTTGGACGAATTTCTGGATGGCCCCAGCTGGGAAGGGGATTCAACTTGGCGGGAATCTTTTCTGCCCGGGGCCCTAGATCTTTATCGATACCAGGGCAAGACGTATGGCCTTCCCCTGCCGTACTACGCCAATACGTGCTGGTACAACAAGAAGCTCTTTCGCGAACATGGTTGGTCCAAGCCAACCACCTGGGACCAGTTCTTTAACTTGTGCGCCCAGATCCGCGGGGCCGGCATCGCGCCGCTGGCTTTTCCCGGCCGCTATCCGGCCTCGTCCAAAATCATCGCCTACGCCGCCTATTACCACCTGGCCGGCCCCGAGGCTTTCGTGGCCCAGCAGTTGATTGAACCAGGCAGCTTCGACAACACCCAGATGCGCCAGGCCTTTGAGATTTTATTGGAGGCTCGCGACAACTTTCAACCGGGCGCCCTGGGGATGAGCTTCAACGAGGTGCACGAACAATTGCTGCGCGGCCACGCGGCCATGATGTTTGGTGGATCCGGGTTTCGGGCTCAAATTGGCGACAAATTGCCCGAGCATTTCGAGTTGGGCACCTTCAATATTCCCAGCTTTGCCCACTCGGCGGCCGATCCGACCGCCGTGGCGGGCGGGCAGTGGTATTACTTCGTGCACCGCCACGCGCCGCATGCCCGGGAAGCGGTCGACTTTCTGCGCTATCTGACCTCGCGCCAAATGGCCGGGCGCTTCGCCCGGGCCACCAATATTCCCGTGGCGGTGCGAGGGGCCATGGAAGGCAATCTAAGCCGTGACCTGGATGAATTGGTGCACATTCTAAGTAGCGCCCGCACCACCTATTGGAATGGTCCCCAGGGTGGGGTCCAACCGCCAGAGATGAATCAGTACATCGTGGACGCCTTGGACAAGCTGCTGACGCATCGGGCCACTGCGGACGAGATGTGCCGCCAGCTGGAAGCAGATGCCGCCGTGGTCCGCCAGCGCATCGCGTCTCCGGACCTCGTGAATTACCGGCACGTGTGGAAGCCGCTGGCCCTGGGCGCGCTGGTGGTAGCGGTGGTTTTGTATGCCACGATTGCCGGCGCGTGGCGGCGCCGCCACGCACGAGCAGTCACTGCAGGGCGCCTGCGTATCAGTCCCATGGGAATCGTGGTTTTCGGGGGGCCGGCCTTGGTGCTGTACACGGTGTTTGTGGTCTGGCCTGCCCTCCAGGCCTTTGCGTGGAGCACGCAGCGCTGGGACGGGCTGACCCCCATGCGTTACGTGGGCCTGCTGCACTTTAAGCGGTTGCTTTTTGAAAGTGATGGTTTCTGGATTGCCTTGGGCAACAACCTGTTCATCATGTTTGTCATACCGGCTTTTGTCTTGCCGCTGTCGCTGTTCCTGGCGGCTTGCATCAATCGCGGCATCTGGGGTTCGGCTTTGTTTCGCGTGGTTTTTTTCTTTCCCAACATTCTTGGTGGGGTGACGGTAACGCTGCTGTGGCTGCGCCTGTACAGCGCCCAAGGCGGGTTGATCAATGCGGCGCTGGTCAAGATGGGAAAGGCCGCCATGGCGATGGGGCTTGAGGGACCGGGACACTGGTTGACCGGCTTTGCCGGCTTTGCCTGGCTCAGCGCCGAACACCTCTATTGGTCGCTGGTGCCCATCGCCATCTGGGGCGCGGCCGGATTCAACATGCTCTTGCTGCTGGCGGCCATGCAGACGATTCCGCAAAGTCTCTACGAGGCGGCCGACATGGATGGGGCTTCGATCTGGCGCCAGTTTTGGACCATCACCATGCCGTTGATCTGGCCCGTCATCTCGATCGTGCTGGTCTTCATGATCATCGCGGGCATGAAGACGTTTGAGTTGATCTGGCTGTTGACGGAACAGATGCCTAACACGTCCAATCACGTGATCGCGACACGCATGGTGCAGACCATGTTCGTCGAATTCCGGGTGGGAGAGGCCACCGCGATTGCGGTACTATTATTCATCCTTGTGTTCTTCGGCAGCGCGACAACGCTGAGATTCATGCGACGCGAGGCGGTGGAGTTCTAACGATGATTGAGCATATCGCCCTGAAAGCTTTGGCGATTCTGATCTTGGGCAACGCGCCCCTGTTCGAAGTCAACTGGCAGGCCCTGAATCCACAAGCTTCTTTTTGGTGATCATGTGCATTTTGACCGCAGCCAGACGTAAATCCACTGCTCCGAGTCGAGCGACATCGTAAGCTTGTCCGCGCTGAAAAATGCAACAATAGAAAGGGCGGCACCCCACAATGAAACTTTTCTTCTCTTTTTGCCCAGCTTACTGCCTGGCCATCATGGCGGTAATGAATTCGCCCGTGCAAGGTGAATGGTTGGATACTTACTATCAATACCGCATATCGCTATCGGCAGACGTCGAAACGACCGGATGGTGTGCAGTACCCATTACCGAAGCAGATATCACCTCGAAGGTGAATGCCATCGAAGACCTGCCGTTCGACCCGCTATTCTTTGCGTACAATCAGTTGCGAATCGTCCAGACCGACATCGCGGGTCAGGTGATCAACGAGGACACGCAGGCAGGATTCTATCTTGTTCCGCTCAGTCGGAATCTGATCACACAAGAAGTCACAGGCAGGGAGCAGGTGGTCGAGATTCCGACGGAAAAGGGGGCGTACTACCTCGTCGAGTACCGGTCGCACGGGGGCGGAAAATCGCCGGTCCTCAGTTACGAACAAATCTTCCCGATCGGGAGCGAAATGCGCAAGCACGCGTACATGAGTTCTTACGAGCCGGCGCTTCTGCCCAAAAAGCTCTCATCACACCAGTGCCTGCTGATTTCGGACGGTCAGCCGATGTCGGTGCGAATCAAAGACCGCTGGGTGACAGGCCTCAAGAGCATTTCCGTCAAGAAGGTGAAGATCGCATTTCTGGCCAAGGTCAATGATCCTGGAAAAAAACACTGGTCGCTCTATTACCAGCCGATGTGCGCCTGGTACCTCACGGTCCCCGAGCTGCGGCGAGCGGCAATACCCACCGAGAATGCCACGGCAACCGAGCTAGGATCCGCCCAGAAATATGTCGGCCGGACCAAACACAAGATGTCTGCCGGCGCACAGGCAGACATCTGGTTTGCCGATACCACCGTGAAGATCACCCCCACGACGGCTGTTCCCGGAGCCGCGGCCCGAGATGTCCGTATCTCTAGCGCCAGCAATGAAGCTCAGTCGTTTCAACTGGTGATCAAGCCGAAGGAGTCGTTCACCGTTGAGAAGATGCAGGCCTTCGACCTGGAAGGCGCAGGCGGGGTTATTCCCGCCAGCAGCGTGACGGTAGAGGTGGCGGACTACGTACCGATCAAGACCCGATCCCTGCTCACTCCGGCAACGCGCAAGGGAATGATTGCAGACCCGTTGGTTTCGGTTGATATGAAGGATCTGGCGCCCGGTGCGGGCAATTACGTGTTGTGGGTGACGGTGCGAACGCCCCCGGGGACCGCCGCCGGAGAATACCGAGGGAAGATTACAATTCTTGGTGCAACCATTCGGGAAGAAATTCCACTAATTCTGGAAGTGTATGACTTCGAACTTCCCGAGTACGGGACATTCCAGTCGGGATTGGGCGGTCAGCATTATCCCCTGTCGTGCCGCGGTGGGGAAAAGGGCTTTGATTTTCACGGATTGACAATCGAGCCGCAGCGTCAGGAACTGCTGTTCAAGACGTACGATGTTATGGCGGTCAACAAATTCACACCCAAAAACGTGTCTTTGGCCTCGGTGCGACCGAAGTGGACACCGCCGCCGGCCGGATACGACGTCGAGGAGCCGGGGAACTATTTCCAGCTCCATGGTTGGGACTTTGGTGTGGTCAACCGCAATCTGCGTCACTACATCGACGATCTAAAAG
>CAUZOD010000198.1:0-5848 GCA_963581115.1 Phycisphaerae bacterium
TCTACCCGCAGCACCAAGACTCTCGGCCACCAACGGAACGAAACGCCTTGGCGGTCCTATTGGCTACGGATCATGCGATCTCTGACAGTGATCCGGAGACACTCGGTTTACTTATCGGTTCTCTTACCAAAGAGCGTCCACTGAACAAGGACGCCCAGAAGGGTTATCAGACCAATGCTCAGGATAATGGCACGCTGACTTTCCGGCAACCATTCAACATGATTGGGCACGTGATGCTGCAGCAATTGGATGCTCGGTAGCAGGATCAGTACTGATCCCACTAGTGCCGACTGGACCGAAGCCGCAATGTAGGGAGCCAACAGTCCGATCACCAGTCCCACACCTGCAGCTACTGCCGCAATTGTCACGATCAATAGCCAGGTTTGGGTCGACCAGCCATCCCACCACCGACGCATTTCATCGCTACTGTAATTGTATGCGGCCCGAATCTGACTACGGACCGCCTCCGGAACTACTGGGGTAGCGATGGCTGCAGTGTCAAGATCCTGCTTGGACAACTTTTGCTTCACTGCATCCTGAATCGCTGCCGAAACCTCGCTGACCAGTTGTGTGACCTCCGGGGATGGACTTGCCACATCAGACGATCCCTCAACCGGATCGGCATCAGGGGGAACCAAGAGTGGTAACGGTGTCCCCTGCCACAGAAATAAGGCCAAGGGCAAACACATCGCCAGCAACGCTGCGCCGCTGAGTCCCATCCAAACGCGAAACAGCATCGCAGCTAACAAGGCTCCGGCAATGGCACTACCGATGACCAAAGGCAAGATAAATGCACCCTGATCCGCCATCGCGTAACCAACCGCCCAGCCTCCCAAACCGCCGAGTACCAGGCCACTGACCACGCACCCACATCGAGCCAAGCAGCGACCGAGTAACCATAAAAGTACTCCCACCACGATCGCCCCCATAAGCGCCAATGATTGGACCAATGGCATTGTGGGAGCGGCAGGCAATGAAAGGGTGACCTCGAGGGGCATGGCTTCTTATGCTATCGCCCAAACGGTGCAGATCCAATTTCACACAAGGATGTGCGTCGGCTTGCTCACGGGCTCGGCTACAATGTGGCCCACCATGAGCGATCCCAACCAACCCGATCCCCTACAACCGCTGCGAAGACGAATCGACGAACTTGACGGACAGATCGTCAAGCTGCTTAACGAGCGGGCTCAGATTGTCGTGAAAGTAGGCGAAATCAAGCGCAGCGGTGAAACTTCCACCCCCATTTATGCACCAGACCGTGAGCACAAAGTCTTGGAAAAAGTCCGGGGTCACAATGCCGGCCCTCTGCCCGACTCATGCTTGGACGCGATCTGGCGAGAATTGATGTCAGGGAGCTTTGCCTTAGAGAGCCCCCTGCGCGTGGGATACCTCGGGCCTCAAGGATCATTCAGCCACCTGGCTGCACGTCGGAAATTTGGAGCCAGCATCGAGTACGACACACTAACCGGTATCAGCGCGGTGTTCGAGGAAGTCTGTCGTGGGCACATCGATTTGGGCGTCGTGCCGATTGAGAACTCGACGGAAGGTGCGGTAGGTGACACATTAGATTCATTTCTCGAGTCTTCCGTTCGGGTCTGTGCCGAGGTCCTGGTGGGTGTGCACCATCAGTTGATGTCCAACTGCCCTGCCGAAAAAATTACCAAGGTCTACTCACACCCGCAGGCACTGGGCCAGTGCCGCCGCTGGCTCGGGGCACAACTACCGAACGCCGTGCGAGTCGCGGCAGGATCGACCTCGATGGCTGCTGAACTGGCCGCCCGCGAAGACGGATCTGCCGCCATCGCCTCGGCCCTCGCAGCCGAAATCTATGGCCTCAAAATCCAGTTTGCTAATATCGAGGACAACCCGAACAACACGACACGTTTCTTTGTCATTGGCAAGCAATCCTCCAAGACCAGCGGGGATGACAAGACCAGCCTGATGTTCACCACGGAGCACAAGCCAGGAGCACTGACACATGTGCTTGATGTGTTCCGCGACTACGGCCTAAACATGACCCACATCGACAAGAGACCAAGTAAGAGAGTGAATTGGGAGTACTACTTTTTTGTCGATATTGTTGGCCACGAATCGGATTCCCGCATGATCGAAGCAATGGAGGCGACCCGTAAACACTGCCTGCAGCTAACTATACTTGGCTCATTCCCACGGGCAAAGCAGGTTCTCTGAACCATGCTTGGGACCACTCCGATGGTTCGAATCGGACTTGGGCCACTCCGTTCACCTTGCAGGAGGTCGCCATGATCAGTCCCATCCTCTTTGGTTCTTCTGTCATGGCAGCGCCGATGCAGCTCGATCAACTGCAGGAGCAAGATCTGTTGCACAGAGTGCGCATCGCGATATCGAGTATCTTGAAAACCGTGTCGATCGCCTGTCACTGGTCTGCATGGCAATGTGGTCACTCGTTCAAGACAAGACGTTCCTGACAGAGCAAGACCTGCTCGATCGTGTTCGGGCAATCGACATGATGGATGGGGTAGCCGATGGTAAGGCAACACGAACAGTGCAGAAGTGTGGTGCGTGCAAGCGAACAATGTCTCCGCGACATCGCAGATGCCTCTACTGCGGTGAAACCGACCTGGTAGCTAGCGCGTTCGATGCGATATAACTGGCTATGCCTGAGGTAAACACTCCACCTGCACCCTGACCCCGCATGACATCGCGCCGCAGGCCACACTGTTGCGTCGCTGGGGATTTTGTATCTGCTGGTGATTATGAGATAGATCGGTCCACAGGCCCATGACATGTGAACCGATTCAAATCCTCTGCTGTGCTGGCCACATTTTTGGCTGACTGAAAATCAGGGAGGTGAAATACCCCTGCTAGACCCGAGCACCTACTGCTACGCGAGTGCTCAGGTTATCCAGAACGTTCATAAAGTTGATGTAGGAGTCATACGGCGATTCGTACGGATTGAAATACCGGTGTACATCACCGTCAGAAAGGTACTTGGTGCACATGTAGTAAAAATGGTCACTGCAAGTTAGCCGGCGCCAATCGTCCAACAGGTCGCCATCTTGAGTTTGCTTCATCGATTCCCCCAGACGATAGAGTTGTTCCAAAGCACTCAACTGCATGGCATTTCCCACCCATGCTGAGAGATCCCGTTCGGTATCTGCCCATGAGATCGGCTGTGGCACATCGTATGATCCGATCGGATCATGACACTCGATGCATTCCCCCGGTGTCTTGAATTCGTCGCCACGTTCAAGAACCTGCTGTGGCAACGATTCAAGAAATTTGAAGATCCCCGTCTGTTCCCACTGATGTTCGCCGAAGGTCTCAAAATCCATGAAAAGATTGCACACCGCCGCGCCATCTTGGTTCAGAGCATTGATCCAATCAGCGAACTTGTCGGCGGTAAGCGGCCACTGGGGCCAATTCTGATCGGAGAAGCGAAATGCCAGATCGTCACTAAACCGATAGTTTCTCAACAATACGGCGCAATCCGGCCGCCCGGGTGAATGGTAGACATGATTGGGACTACGACCGGCCAGAATGCTATCGATCCCTTCCGCCAGAACGCCACGAAAACCCATCGCGGCAATGCACTCGGCCAGATCATTGCAATAGATCAACTCTGTGTTGCGAAACACGGTGGGCGCTTGGCCAAACAGTTCGTCGATTAGGCCCACATGTCGCTTGACCTGTTCCTGAAACTCTTCACGGCCAAACAACCAGGCTAAGCTGTGGTCGTGTGTTTCCGCCAGAAACTCGACACAGCCGGTTTCAGTCAACTGGATAAACCGATCGATCACCTCAGGCGCGTGCCGTTGAAGTTGTTCGATCACGCATCCCGTAAGGCAAAACGCAACGCGAAACCGCCCTCCGTACCTCTGGAACAATTCCAGCAACAAACTGGTCGCGGGCAAGTAGCACTTATGGACAACCTTGCGCAGAATGCTGCGATTGCGATGGTCGTCAAAATAATCATGACCAGAATCGAAGACGCTGTATTGACGCAGTCGCGACGGCTGATGGACCTGAAAGTAGAAGCAGACCGAGACCATAGGTACCTATTGTGCGCTGAGAGGGGTGATCAACGCAACATCCGGAATATGTCCATAGTAATGGTCAGACGGGGGATACCGAAAAAGGGATAGGCTAAAATTACCCGATTCCATGACGTATTGCGTTTCCGCTGCCCCACTCGGATCACGGTCACCGGCAGATTGATCCTTTCGGCGCAGCCATCTCAGTCCCCAGCAGGGCTGGCGCAGAAGCCGATGGAACAGAAACTGATATTCCTCAATGATCAACATGATCGGAAATATAGGCAATTAAATGCGGGGGACCCAGTTCTCCACTACCGTACCGAAACAATAAGCAATTGGCCACAAATGGCAACGTAAATATCCCCTCAAGTATGTTGTGATCATAACTATCCTCGCAGTGACCAACAGCGACCGCAATGCCACCATGCTATACTTGCTGACCTTGATGGAAACCTACCTATGCCCGGCAGCCGTGAAATTCGCCAGCAATTCATCGACCACTTCATGCAGCGACACGCGCACACGCAGGTGCCATCATCTCCTGTCGTTCCCCACGATGATCCGACACTGCTATTTGCCAATGCCGGGATGAACCAATTTAAGGACGTTTTCCTCGGCACGGGCACACGGCCGTACACCCGAGCCGTAAACACGCAGAAATGCATTCGTGCTGGCGGCAAGCACAATGACCTAGAGGATGTTGGTCGCGACACCTATCACCACACTTTTTTTGAGATGCTTGGCAACTGGTCCTTCGGCGACTATTTCAAAGCTGACGCCATCGAATGGGCGTGGGATCTGCTGACACGAGTCTGGGCCTTGCCCAAGGATCGACTCTACGTGACCGTCTTTGCAGGAGACGAGGCTGATGGCGTTCCACCAGATGACGAGACTGAATCCCTCTGGACCACGGTCACGGACCTAGATCCTACTCACGTCTCACGGTGGAACCGCAAAGACAACTTCTGGGAAATGGCCAACACCGGCCCCTGCGGGCCAAACTCAGAGATCCATATCGATCTAACCGCCGACGGCAGCGGTGGTGATCTGGTCAATCGAGATGATCCCCGTGTAATCGAACTGTGGAATCTCGTCTTCATCCAGTTCAACCGTGACCGTGGCGGCCGACTAACCCCGCTACCGGCACGGCACGTGGATACGGGCATGGGATTCGAACGGATTGCCGCGGTTCTGCAGCATAAGCAGTCCAACTACGACACCGATATCTTTGCGCCTCTATTTGAAGCAATCCGGGATGTCACGGGCGCAATGCCGTATACCGGCCGGTTGGACAGCCCGACGGATATCGCCTATCGCGTGGTCGCCGACCACCTCCGATGCTTGACATTCGCCCTGTCAGATGGCGCCCACTGCGGCAATGAAGGTCGCAATTACGTTCTGCGCCGGATCCTGCGCCGTGCAATACGGCACGGACGGCAGACCCTTGGTGTTGATCGTCCGTTCTTTTACCGGATGGTTCCTGCCATCGTCAACACAATGGGCGAGACATTCCCTGAATTAAGACAGAACCCTGGCGCCGTGGCTGACGAATTGCGTGAGGAAGAGCAGGCTTTCAGTCGTACACTTGATCGAGGCATTGCACTATTCGAAGAAGCGGCCGCTCGCGGCGGCAACTCAATCCCTGCTACCGACGCGTTCCGGTTGCATGACACGTACGGCTTCCCCTTGGACCTGACGCAAGTGATGGCCGAAGAGCGCAATATGTCGGTGGACGCAGAAGGATTCGAACAGTTGATGGAAGAAGCCCGTCGTCGCTCGCGAGGACAGGACGAAAACTTAAGTGACTCTGATTCACTGATAGCAATCGCCGG
>CAUZOD010000199.1:0-5776 GCA_963581115.1 Phycisphaerae bacterium
GGTTTCGATGTTCTTGATGTTCTCCCAACTGCATCCATCATCGCGTGAAATTGCGGTGCTCAGCGGTGTGCGTTTTCCGAAGTGGTCGAATCTGGGATCGTACCGGCTGTGATTCCAAATTAGCAGGAGGTCGCCGGGACCGGGCAAGCGTATCAGGCAGGGCAGGGATTCCGGGGCACGGAGTCCGGTTGTCTGTGGCTTGGACCAGGTTAAGCCGCGATCTGACGATTGGGATTGGAAGACAGCGCCAATCTGAGTACGCAAAACCATCAGCAACCGGCCATCCTTCAGTTCGGCCACGTGGGCCTCTTCAGCACCGCGCAACGGGAGGTCGATCCACGACGGGGAAATCGACCAGGTTTGTCCTTCGTCATCGCTGTGGCAGAATCCCGCGTGGCTGTGATCCGTGGTCCCACACCAATGCCCGAGCACTTTTTCGAGGGGCAGCATGATCCGGCCACAGTTCAGTTGCGTGAGCGTGCGGCCGAGGAGGTTTTTCTTTCGAAGGATGTTGGGAGTGATGGGCGGGGAGAAAGTCATACCTTCATCACGGCTGCGACACAGGCACCCGGAGGCGTTCAGGGGCGTGTCAGGTTCTAGCTGGTGATAGCGCAGGTAGAAGAACAGGATGTCTCCGGCAGCGAGGCGAATCAACGCGGGGAAGTAGACGTTGACATCGTTCGGGTCACGTTCGACGAGAATCCGGTGATCTTTCCAGGTCTTGCCACCGTCGCTGGACGTCATCGACGCGATATTGCACGGTGCGTGATCGTGGCCGATTAATTCGCCGCCGATGTATTGCATCCATGCGATCATGAGACGTCCATCTTGCAACTCTACAATGGTGCCACAATCGTGGCGGGGATGGCTTGCATTGGCTTCGGCAATGGTGATTGTTTTCATGGATCAATCCAGGAAATAAGACAAGTTTTATATCAGTAAATAGTTTGTGCGCCAAAGATCTAAATGGTTTCCCATGTATTATGTCAGATTCAATGGCAAGAATCATGGATGTCACAATCTTCAGATCCGGTGCCCGTGTTCATTCTGATGAATTCTCATGGCGCCTCGCCGATAGTGCGACACTTTCATCAGTGGTTCGGTTGCCGGGTAATCACATGATTGCGGTATCATGGGGTGAATCATTCATGGCAGGGATCTGATTTTAGCGCGAAGGAGACTTGTGTCTTGCCTGAACACATCAGGTTTTCCGAGCATCTCGTCATGGGTGGGTTCACATATGCGCATGGTATTTCCACGGTAGATCTATCCGGAAATGGTCACTTGGATCTGGTGGCAGTGGATACGAACGTGGGGTTGTACTGGTTTGAGAACCATGGAGGTGGCGACTTTACCCGTCACATCGTTCATCGGCAGACACCCTAATGGCTGGAGCGGCATGTGATCGCTGACATCAACGCAGATGGCCAGCCCGAGATTGTTTGCGTGGACAACGTCAATGGCAGCCTGTTGTGGTTCGAGTTTGAGGGGGATCCGCGTGACCCACGTTCATGGAAGTAGCATTACATTTGTGACGGGCAACTGCCCGGGGCATACGACGTGGCCGTTGCCGATTTTGATGGGGACGGGCAAATGGATGTGGCGGCTTCCAGTTGGAGCCTGGGCAATCAGTTTGCCTGGTTCCAGAACTGCCAGGGCCGATGGATCAAGCACATCATCGACAGGAATATTTCTGAAACCCGTACTATTCGTGCAGCGGATATCGATGGTGATGGCCGAATAGATCTTCTAGGTACGGCCTTTGGGGACAATCAGGTTCTCTGGTACCAGAATACTGGAGATCCTGCTCATGGCGGCTGGGTCAAGCATGTGATCGACACGGCGGCGCAGCCATGTCATGGGCAGCTGGTAGATATCGATGGTGATGGAGATATTGACGTGGTCATGGCTTTGGGCATGCGCCACATCCCGGGCACGCAAGGGCCGGTGCCACACCAGATCGTTTGGTATGAGAACGATGGGAACCCTGGCGGTGGGCCTTGGAAGAAACATGTGATCTGCGAGTCTTTCCCCAGCGCCTATGAGGCGGTCGCCGTGGATCTCGATGGTGACGGTCAGGTGGAGGTTGTCGCTACAGCCATTCGGGAAGGGCAGGTAGTGGTATTCAAACATGCCGGTGATCCGACCGGTCCCTGGTCGATACAAATTCTCAAGGAAAACTGGATTAATGTGAATCAGGTCGTTGTCGCCGACTTGGTCGGTGATGGCTGTCCCGATATCGTTGCTTGCGCAGAGCGTGGAAGCAACGAGGTCCGCTGGTGGCGCAATCTGGGGCCCACGACCATACCGTCGCCAGTAATGAAAACGCCGGGTCGGACATTGGAATTGGGTGGCGGCGTGGCCATGGATCTGGCACAGATTCCAAAAGGGCGGTTCCATATGGGATCGGATGAAACCGTGACCGGCCGTCCGGTTCGCAGGGTCACGATAGATCGGCCTTTCGACCTGAGCCGACATCCCATCACTCAGGGGCAGTGGAAACAGGTTATGGGCGAACGCGACTTTGCCTTTTGTGGCGAGGATCTTCCGGCAGATCCGGTTTCATGGCATGACGCAACGGAATTTTGTCAAAAGCTTTCGGCACTGGTGGATCGCTTGGTTTATTTGCCCAGCGAGGCCCAGTGGGAGTATGCATGTCGTGCTGGGACCAGTACCCGATACTATTTCGGTGACGGTGCCGATGCATTGGGTGAATATGCGTGGTTCACCTGTAACTCGAATCGGATGACACATCCAGTGGGAAAAAAGAAACCCAATGCTTTTGGTTTGTATGACATGCATGGAAATGTTTGGGAATGGTGTCAAGATGTGTGGCACCACGGTTATGACGGGGTTCCGCTTGATGCAACTGCGTAGATGGAAGGAGGTGATCAGAAGGTGCGAGTCATCCGCGGGGGCAACTGGTGTGCCAATGCCGACTCATGTCGGGTCGGTTATCGCTGTCACGGAGCCGCTCGCTCGATCAATACCGATGGGCTGGGCTTTCGTGTGGTAGTGGAATGACTGCGGTGGGATCCGCAGTTTTGGATTGCGTTTTCAGGCGGACAAGATCCTCGTCGCGGCGTCACCGCCACGTATCACATCTAGTGATACCTGCTCAAATCATCCGGCATCGCGACACCGAAAATTCCCCCCCGGGTTCCCCACTTCCCATCAATCGCCCAATCGCGTGTTTGGATCCTGCTTACTGCACCATCGGCGAACAGGTGATTTCCCGATTTCGAGTGAATAGGATTGAATCCATTGTATGGCGTACACCCTAGGAATACTGAGCTGTTGCTGTCGGGAATGCCGTCGAAGTCGATGTCAATTGTCAATGTCCAAGAGCCGCTATTGAGTGGATTAATGATTTCGGTACAGTTCCCTGCAGCACAACCATAGGTGCCGCAATCAGTCTTGGCATCAGCAGAGATGTAAACACCGGGATCGATCTTCTCAATAATTGCACTACCGTTGAAACATCCACGCTTGCAGGAGTATCGCGTATTCGGGGGAGCATAAAAGCTAAACACCGAGATATAGTTGATCCCGTAGTTCATTGGTGTGCGATCAACACCACCGGGAGTTTGCTTTCTTCCCAGGCCGATATCACTTGGTTTTGCAGGTTCGTTGGCGGGGCACGGCATGAATATTTTTGCGGAGACGGGGCCGTTGTACCCAAATTCAAATCGGTATGGGGCTGGATTAGACCGCCCCATATAGGGCATGATGTTCTGGGTCCAGAGAGGTGGGTAGCGAGCGGCTTCTGGTCCCGGAGTCCAGGCGATCGGAGGCAGAGATCCATCGTAATCATTGGCATATGCCTGGAATCCTATGCCCAGTTGGCGCAGATTGGATCCGCAAACCGCTACCCGGGCCTCATCACGTGCTTTTTGCAACGCAGGAAGCAGCAGTGCAATCAGCAACGCAATGATGGAGATGACGACCAGGAGTTCGATCAGCGTGAACGCATGGCATTTCCCCATGCCCGCTGTATGGATCTGGACGGAGGGCGGTTTGGCAGTTGTAAATAGATATTGTGAGTGGTCTTTGACAATAACCGGCATGATTAACCTTAAAACATTTTATTAGATCTCAGGTCTAATTCCAGTGGTCAGTGATATATGCTTAGATCCTTCGACACCCCAACGCCGAAGATGCCATCTTCCTCATCGGCTTCCAGAGACCAATCACGAAGCGACCATCGCTGTACGGCTCCATCTGCAAACAGAAGGTTCCCCGATTCATTGTGAACAGGATTGAACCCGTTATAGGGTGTACACCCTATCATGACATTGGTCGTGCTATCTGGGATACCGTCCTGATTCACGTCGATATTGAATGACCATGATCCGCTGTTGCGCGGATTGTAGATCGTCGTACATGTTCCGCGTTGGCATCTATAAGTGCCGCAATCGCTCTTGGCATCAGCAGAGATGTAAACACCGGGATCGATCTTCTCAATTCGGGCCGAACCGTTGAAGCAGCCCCGTTTGCAGGTCGACTTGCTTTCCTGTGGCCAAAGATAGCTGAAGACTGAGATGTAGTTGATGCCGTAATTCAGTGGGGTGTGGGGATTGCCCCCGGGGGGATATTCGCGTCTCAGTCCGACTTCATCCTCCTCTGCCGGCGCATTCGCCGGGCAGGGCATGAATATCTGGTCACTGGCGAACCCGGGACCGGTCGGTCCATTCCATCCAAAGTGAAATCGATACGGCGGCGGGTTTTCTTTGCCCGCGTAGGGCATGATGATTTGCATCTCCAGCGGTTCGATATGGTAACTTCCCCGGCTGGTGGCATAGCCGTGCGGTGGCAGATAGCCGTCGTGATCGATAGCGTAACTCTGGAAGGCAATGCCGAGTTGGCGCATGTTTGATCCGCAGACGGCGACACGTGCCTCGTCGCGGGCCAATTGGAGAGCGGGCAGGAGCAGTGCAATCAGCAATGCGATGATGGAAATGACGACCAGGAGCTCGATCAGCGTGAATGCCTTGCGTATCATCTTTTTAACTCCAAAGTGGTGCCCAGATTCCAAAAACTCGCTACTGCGACGCCGGACCAGATACCGTATGACTCGTGGTTGGTCCAAAACATGGATCGCAGTGGTTTTGCCATATTTTTTAGCTTATTGTCAATACTTTATATCAAGAACCTGATGTGCCATTGCCTTACCTTGTCTTGGTTGCACATGGTGTGGGAGGTCCCTGTCAGACCGATGAGGTTTGCGGTGACCGATCAGGCAATGATGTTGCGCTCAGTATCCGCCATTGCCCTTGGTTGTCGCTTGCTTCATAGAACATACGGTAACGACCGTCGGGCAGGCCGATCACACATGGCTCAGATACCTTGGCGGCGTCCCATGGCCCCCCGAAAACCAAGCATGGCTCAGGGTGCTTGCGCCAGTTCAGCCCGTCATCCGAGTATGCGGTGAAGATTCGTCCTCGCAAGGGGTGTTCGCTCCAGGCCGCGTAGTACATGCGGTAACCTCCATTGTCGAGCCGGAGTACTTCCGGCGCATAGATGCTGTAAGACTCGTGTTGATGCTCCTGGACCAGTCGTGGGCCGGGATCTTCTTTAAAGTTGTGTCCGTCCACAGATCGGGCACTGCAGATTGCGTGGCCGGCGTCGGTGCCATAATGGTCCGGATGTGGTCGGCGATGGTAGTAGAGCCGGTAGTGCCAGTGCGTTTGTGTTTGTTCGTGGGCGGTCGCGGCAAAGTAGAGGCATCGCGGTGCCCCAAGACCCTTGTGGTCGGAAGACAGACGTACGCCTGGTT
>CAUZOD010000200.1:0-5776 GCA_963581115.1 Phycisphaerae bacterium
GATCAACTCTATAATATTCCATCCTATTTTTAGATCCTTCCTTTTAAATAGTGTAACGTTGTCACGAATATTTTAGCGGTGCCGCCCAGGTAAAATCAGATGGCCTCCCATCGTTGTCGGCCAGGTCGCTGGCATGCATTTTGATCCAGATAGATCATGAACAGGCTGCGGCCGTCGCGTTGGGCAATGGGCCCCGAATTATTGCGTAGGTGGCTTTGATGGCGGGATAATAACGACGTGGGTCATGCCATCGGCCTTCATGTGTCCTTCTATAATATGTAAGTCGGTTGGATATGATGAGCCTTCAGATACAGCTTACTTGAATTTATGACCAGCACGTTCCGGACATGGCTCGCGTCATGCCGGTACTTGGCCGATCTGCTTCAGGCGCTGCTTGGCGTTCCGGTAGACATCTAGGGCCAGTGGCCCCACCGCAACAGTTCTGAGGTTTTCCGCCAGATGTTCTAGACTCTTCGTTCCGACAATGGTGGTGTGCATGTGCGGATGCGTGATGGTGAACCTAAGTAAGCAGAAAGGCGCTGCGACTCTCACCCACTTCGCGCAGCGAATCCAGACCCGCCAGTTCCCAGGGCGCCCAGTTTTGGTGACCGCTCACGCCGCCTTCTGGCTCACCCTTGGCGACACCTCCCCGAATGATGGTGCCTGCGTCCGCTTCGGCGGCGGAGCCAATGATCGCTTCGTGATGTCGTTCCAAGGCTGAGTAGGGGATCTGATAGGTATCGAAGGCGCCCTCCTGGATAAAGGAAGCGAGATGTGGCAGCGTTGAACTAATTGAGACATGCCGCACCTTGCCTTGTTGCCTGACATCCTCCATCACGCGGACCAGGTCTCCCTCCTGAACATCTTCACATCCAGCGTTGTGTAACTGCCAGATATCGATATGGTCGGTCTTCATCTGCCGCAAACTGGTTTCAATGTTGTGGAGCAGCATGTCCCGCGTCCAGATGTGGCGGGTTTCGTCGGATTCGTCACGCGGGATGTTGCACCCGCACTTGGTGGCCAGGCAGTACTCATCGCGTCGATGAGAGATGAATTTGCCGATGCGATGCTCGCTCTGTCCGTAGTCCGGTGCCGTATCAATAAAATTGATGCCCGCGTCGAGCACCGTGTTGAGCAGCCTTTCCGCCTGTTCATCCGTGGGATGGTTTGCGTCGCGCAGCTCCATTGCGCCAAATCCGAGAATGGTCACCTTCAGTCCGGTCCGTCCGAGCCTGCGTTGTTCCATGGGTGTGAGTGTCGCGGCTTCTCCGCGGTTGTCAAGTGAACATGTCGCAGACAGAAATCAAACCTTGAAGAGATAGTAGAGCGACAGGGATGCAGAGAAGAAATTTCCAAAGACGGTTCTAGCCCTGCCTTTGGAGCTGTTCTTGATGATGGCCATGGCCGGTCTCAATTCAGTCCAGGAAGTTATCCAAGTTGACCTTCGCGGGTTTGGTATTCTCACGCTCCATGAGATTTTTGATCGTTGGTGGAAGTGGAGATATTCGTTACTGAGAGTTGTTCCAAGAAATCCAGTTTTTTGTGTATACTTATGTGATTGGTGGTGTTGCCAGTCGCAGACATGTTGCGGTCTGGCACACAGTTTCGACAGGATCATGAACATGCTGGCACGCGACAAAATCGAAGAATATAACGAACTGGGCTATATTGTTTTGGAATCGTTTTTCTCCGGACATAAACTGTCACAATACGCTGAGATGCTCGATGAAATAAGAAGGAACTGGGAAGTTTCCAAACAGCGAGACGAACACTATTTCGTAGAAAACTACGGTGACGATAACGAACTTCTAGATGTTCTTCACAAAGTGCAGGGGGTTTGTGTTGTAGAGCCGAGGGTACTTCAGATCGTTGGTGACAGAGATCTTCTTGACATCATCGAGCAGTTTGCGGGTCCGAACATTGATGTTTTTGGCACCAAGTTCTTTCCCAAACTTCCCAGAGATGGCACCTCCACAAAATGGCACTTGGACAATTTCTACGATGATAAGGATAGAAAACACATCGTCAGTTGTGCAATCTATTACGAAGACACCGATCGCGAGAATGGATGTTTGCACATCATTCCACGCAGCCATACAGATTCATCTCTGGTTAAGCACCATGTTGGACCGGACGGGAAGGGCGTTTGGGCACCAGCCGATGAAGCCAGTGTGAAAGACGTCGTATGCTCTGTCGGGTCGGTGGTGATTTTCTCAGATCAGCTGATTCACGGCGCATATAACAACACCTCTGAAGACCGTTGCCGTTGCAGCACGGCCTGGCACTATATTTCCGGCGATCGGGAACTGGAGAGTTTTGGGCGCAGCACCTACGAGGACCGGTTCAACGTTCGAGACAAGTAAGATGAGCAGAAAGATAGGCGCTTCCGTCGTTGGTTTGGGCGGCAATGGCATGAAGACAGTGCACAATGCCATTGAATCCGAACACATCGATAAGCTCGTTTGCGTTGATATCGATGCTCAAAAGTGTCAAAAATCCAGAGAAATCTCCGGTGTTTTAGTCGCCACGTCCCTGGAGGAAGTTCTTGCAGATCCTGCGATCGAGCTTGTCTATATTTCTACGCATAATGCAGCCCATTATCCGGTCGGGAAATCAGCACTTGAGCGTGGAAAAAAGGTTTTCATGGAAAAGCCTATGGGGGTCAATACCGAGCAGACTGAGGATCTCCTGAAAACGGTATCAAGAACTTCCGGATGGCTTTCTATCGGGTTTGAATGCAGGCATTATTCAAAGCTGTATGCACGGATAAAAGAAATCCTCGATTCCGGAGAAATCGGTACCTTAAGACACATCAATTGTCAGTATGTGCTCCCACCAGACATTGAATCGGAATGGCGGCATAACTCAGATCTTTCTGGCGGCATCTTTTGTGAAAAACTCTGCCACTACGTTGATCTACCAAGATGGTGGGTAGGCGATCGTGTATGCCAATATTTTGCCGCTAAAGCAGATAACGTTGTCCCCCACTACAAAGTCGCAGATAACATCGAACTGACGTATCAATTCGATTGTGGTGTTGTGAGCCATCTGTCCTTTATTGTTGGGGCTGCGGCACGAATGGCCAAATATGCGGATATGGACGAGCTGATCAAGAAGCAAAATGAATCAGGTTATGAACTTAGTTACCGGCTTGTGGGGACGGAGGGAGCTATTGAGAGCGACATTTATGCGAGGGAGTTGAAGATCTATCATCATGCGGGCAAGCAAGGTTTTGTCGGGATGGCAGATCTGGCGTGGGTTGAACGATGGGGTGTGGCGGACACGCAGAAGTACGTACACAATACCGCTGACGAAAAAAAAGATGCTGCCACGAGAATCATAAATGGGTTACCCCCAATCATTGATCCTGAGGACGCGGCAGAAACCATGCGGCTCTGCTTTGCCTTCGAAGAGGCCGCCTCAAAACCGTGGCAGGTGGTCGAAAGGTAAATCCCGATTTTTCAATTGGGTGGATTAGCTAGCATTGATCTCGGCATCATGCCAGATCCTTGATCTCCAGCCGCTGCTGCAGCGGCCGGTATTTTTCAATCGTTTCGGGATTGGGCCAGTGTTGCGGGTGGGTGATTGCGAATTTCTTTCCGGCCCGCCACACCGCTTTTGCCACCAGGCGCTGATTGATGCGCCGCATTTGTGATTGACAGTCCTCAAGATCGATAGCAACCTCTTGGTGTTCCAAGACAGTGATATCGGCCTTGCGGCCCACGCCCAAGGACCCGATACGATCATCCCACCCAATGGATTTGGCCGGAGTGATGGTGCTGGCTTCAATCACACTTTTCATCGGCATTCCCACGTGCAGCAACCTTGTCATGACTGTAGGCATGTCATAGGCAGGTCCATCGGCTGTCATGCTGTGCAAATCAGTGCTGATCACATCTGGCCAGAAGCCTTCGGCGGCACAGATCTCGGCTACCGTCCAACTGAACGCGCCCATACCATGCCCGATGTCAAATCGCACGCCGCGATCTCTCGCATGGCGGACGACTGGATTAATATTTCGTGATGTACGGTCAATGATCGTACTTCGAAACCCGTGAAAGCAATGCGTGTAGATATCGCCTTCGGACATTTTCCCAGGGCAATCTTCCAGCGGGACGGTCGAAAAAGTATGGTGTACCATCAATGGTAACGCTACCTCCTTGGCAGCTTGCAGAGCGCGCAAATAGGCCTCGGCTTCGTTTTGACCATTGTCGGCCAGGTCGTCGCTCAGTCGCACCTTCACACCAACAAGCACATCGCGATTTTCATTAATGCAATCAATGCATCCTTGAGTATCGAGCAGCTTAATTGACTCCAGTTCACCCAATGTCTGGTTGCCACTGATGGTTGCGAACGAGAGTCCGCAACAAGAAATGTTCAAAAAGGCGAGCATCCGGGTCGAAAATCGTTCCACCGCAAAGGAACGAAAACCAGGAAAGGTACTGCAGCCGGCACTGCCGGCATCCACGACGGTGGTCACGCCCCGCCCCAAACTGTAGTGGTCCATGTTGACGCCAAGTGGCGTTGCGAGATGGTAGCCGTGTACATGCAAGTCAACCAATCCTGGCGTCACCAGTTGCCCCCGTGCATCGTAAACTTCTTTAGCGTCATCCGGATCTATCGTGCGGCTCACTGTCGAGATGTGACTATCTTTGATGGCTATATCCATCGTTCCGTCCAAACCGTTGGACGGGTCCATGATGTGTCCTCCGCGGATCAGCCAGTCGTAGCGTTTTTTGATAGTTGATTTCTGGTTGCTGATTGATTTAGCTCCATGATGCGGGGTTTAGGGTTCAGCGGTCAGCCAGATTGTATTTGGTTTGTGACTTGCGATTGACTGATGGCCCCCAGTTCCAACCCGCGAAGATCGGCCATGGTGTTTTGGCTTTCCGCTTCGTGGAGACGCCAAATGATGCGCAGCCCCTGGATCGCACTGTTGGCGTCAGTCAAGGGCGGTTGTTCCGTTTCGATGCAGTCCAGAAAATGGGCCAGCTCCAGTTCGGTGTGTTTGATGTTCTCGCATTCCATAAGGGTCTGTGTGGTCGTGCCCTGGTGGAAGTAGAGGCATTCGTCACTGATCGCGGCTTCCAGAAGCCCCGTCTCGCAATGGGCGTGGATCGAATAGCGCAGGCGGCTGCCGCGTGCCCCCAGGTACCGAAATGGTAGCCCAGCCGGCCGCCTTCGAATTCAAGTGTGGCGTTGCTGGTGCCTTCCTTCTCCATCCATGGCGTGCAGAGGTTGGTGCCGATGTGCACGCCGCGCACGGGTCGACCGAGGAGCCACAGCAGGATGTCGATGTAGTGACAGCCATGACTGAAGAACTGGCCACCACCAAGTTGTTCGGCGCTGCGAAACCAGTGCCCTTCGGGTGCGTCGGTAAACTGTTCAGTCCAGATTGAAACTTGGAAGCATTCACCGTACTGGTTTTTGTCCAGTAGCTGCTTCATGCGCGATACCAGCGGATGAAATCGCATGCAGTAGGCGATCATGAGAGTCAGGCCGCTGCATTGCTGCGCCGCAATCAAGTCCAGACACTGCTGCTCAGAGTTGGCTATCGGTTTTTCGAGAAGTACATGTTTGCCCGCGTCAAGGCAATCGAGCGTGGCGCGGTGATGCAGGTGGTGAGGAAGGGCAATGAGCACGGCGTCGACATTGTCCAGGAGATCGTGATAGTCACTGACAATCTTGACCCCCGGCAATTGTTGCGCAGCCAGGTTCCGGCGCTGCGGCTGGATCTCTGCCGCAGCAGTGACTACTGTGCGATCGGCCATCTTCG